>CAZMLP010001071.1:0-1991 GCA_964566745.1 uncultured Verrucomicrobiota bacterium
ACTTTGCAGAACCGCCGCCACCGGGGGGATGGAATGTCTGGAGGTGCGCGCCGCCGTCGCCTTTGCGCAAACCCTTGGCCATCGCGCGAATGATCTCCTTCTGGTCGTCGGTGTCCACGCCACGGTCGCCGCCGAGAATCCAAATCAGACCCGCGTCCTTGTAACGCTTGCCCAGCCACTCGCCATAGACCTCCGCGTTGGCGGCAGTGAAGAGCGGCTTGCGACCTTGATTCGTGTCATGCCAGAAGCGACCCCACGTGGGGAGGAAGCCGATGTAAAGCCCGCGCTTGTTCGCTTCGGTCACGATGAAGTCCACGTGATCCCAGTAATCGTTTTGCGGCCCGTCCTTCACCGCCGGCTTGGTGACATCGAGATCGACGAACGGCAGGTGGCCGTAAGGATTCGGATCGGTGTGGCCTTCTAGTTCTGCGATGGCGACGGACTGGAGCACGGTGAACTTCTTCGCCGCGCGATTCTCCAGATACGCAACAGCTTCCTCGCGGTTCAGCCGGTGGAAAAGCTCCCACGCCGTGTCGCCGAGATAGAAGAACGGCCTGCCTTCGGCCGTAACGAGGAATCGCCTGTTGTCGGAAACCTTAAGTGCAGGAAGTGCCGCTTGGGCTGAGCCAAGTGACAACACGAGCGCCGCGAGAACGGGCAACGGATTCATGGCAACTATCATGGTGCCCTCCGCCGGCGGCGACTAGGACAAGGCAGAAGAAACTCTTGGACGAAATTTACCGCCGCACGTCGGCGCGAAATTCCTTGGGCGTGCGGCCAAAGGCACGCTTGAAGCGCTTGTCGAAATAGCTCTGATCCGAGAAACCTGAGGCGTTGGCGATATCCGCGATGGAACGATCCGTCTCGCGCAACAGACGCACGCCGTTCGTCAGCCGGACGTGGTTGAGATAAGCCACAAGGGTCATGCCCGCCACCGCCTTGAACGTTTTCATGAACTGCGGTGGACTCATCCCAACGAGCCGGGCCGCCGCGCTGACCGACAGCTTGTCCGCCGGCCGCGCATTGATGTGGTTGAACAGTTTTTTCAAACGAAGCGATCGTTCCTGCTGCCGCATGAACTCCCACTTCAACACTTCCGATGCGCGGAAATGCACCGCCAGATGATAGAGCACCTGCAGAAGAAACGCCTTTGATCCCGCCTGATAAAAGGGCTGCGAATCGCGCGCGAAATAGCACTCCAACAACCTGGCCAACGCTCCATGCACCACCGGCGCATGCGGATCAGCAGCGCGCAACACATGTGGACGACGCTCGACCTTGGAGTAGAACGACAGCAGGAAGGCATAGTCGTGCGAAGGCGAACCCAGGCTGTAAACAAGCTCTGGCAAGAAACTGATCACCATCACGCGCGTATCAAACCCTGGAAAATCCACGACGTGATGCAGCTTGAGATTGTCCACCACCAGCAGGTCGCCACGCTGCAATTCCACATCCTGGTCTCCCATGCGAAACCGCGCATGACCATCAAGAGGAAGGAATAATTCCAGACGCTCGTGCCACGTAGCGCCGCGCGTGTGCCGTCTCGAGGTGTAGCGGAAGAGTTTAATCAAAAGTGGAAACTCCTCTTCCAGGGGCACATCATAGCAGCCGCGTGTATCGAGTTGAGCGGCGATGTCATGCGGCTCAAAAGGCAAGCTCACGGCCACCTCAAGAAGGCCGACAAACGCGGCACTTCCGCCGGGGCTGTTCAATCGCTTTTTCAAATGGACACACAATGCCTGACCTTCCTCCACAACTCAATCACCTCCGCATGCCGGCTTGGGCCATGGACTGCATGAAGCAGTTGGGGCGCTTCGATTCGATCTTCGCGAATCATAACCGCTGGAGCCGCTGGGACTTCGGGTTCCACACCTAACAGCCCGTCAAAGAAGGGGTGTTTTCTTAGCGCGCGGGATGAATGACTAGCCGGTTCGGGCAAAGCGGGCGGCGGTGATTGGCGGGCCGGCAGTGGCCGCGACCATGGAACCAGC
>CAZMLP010001072.1:0-6035 GCA_964566745.1 uncultured Verrucomicrobiota bacterium
AAACGCCTTCCAGTCCGACGCCGTGCCCGGTGGCGACCTCGCCAACCTTCAAATCACGGGCGAGCCCAACACGCTCACGCTGGACCGGGGCTGGATCACGCGTCCGGACATCGCGGACCGCCTGGCGATCATCGCCGGCAAGATGCTCGGCATTCCGCAACTCACCGGCCGGCTCAAGCTGCGAAAGTCATCGGCGGGGGCCTTGCGGCCGGGCGCCTTGTTCAAGTTGGACTATGAACCATTGGGGTTGTCCGGGCTGGCCTGCCGTGCAACGGCCCGCAACGTGCCTGATCCATCGCAGCCGGAGGTGGAGATCGAGTTCGAGGCGGACCGGCACTACCTGGCCGAGGAGACTTATCAACCGCCGGATTACCAGCCGCCAGGGTCGAACCTGAACGCGCCCGGCCAGATCACGAAACTCCGCGTCTTCCAGTGGCCGGGCGCGTACGGTGATGACTTCATGCTCGCCTGCGTGGCCGCGCAACCCTCGCCTGTCACCACCGGCTTCATCCTCTACAACCTGAACAGCAACACGAATGTCGCCCCCATCAAGGGCTTCTCGAATTTCGCGCTGCACGGGTCATTGACGGCGGCCTTTGCGGCCACGGACGAAGTCAAGATTCAGATCACCTTCGACGTCGCGCCGCCGGACATCGACCCCACGCAGGCCGACGCGGACTCTGGCGACTCCGTGAGGCAATGGATTTTGATCGTCTGCGCGCCGGACATCGACATGGGCGCTTATCACCGGATCGGGGACGAGGAATTCATGGCGATTTACGGTCGCGAGGCGGTCGAGGGTGACACGACGGGACGGCTTTGGAAATATTCGGTGCGGCGCGAGTTGTGGGACAGCGCCCGGCTGGACCACGCCAGCGGGGCGAAGTTTTTCTTGTGCAAAGGCGAGGCGCTGCGGGCCAACCTCTATGGCCCCAAGCAGTTGTTTTCCGGCGATCCGGTGGACAACGCCTATAACGCGCGCGGCGTGCTGGCGGGCGCCGAGGCGGACTTTGACCCGGCGGGCAAATGTGTGACCCGGCTGGAAAATCCCTTGCGCTATCAACGCCCGTGGAAGCCGCGCAACCTGGCCGTGGATCACCCGACTTGGGATGGCACTGGCGGCGGCCTGGATTTCACGCTCACTTGGGCGCTCAATAGCGCGCAGTTCGGCGACCGCCCTTTTGACTCCTCTTTTGACCGGGGCTACTGGTGGTGGCTGGAATTGATCCCGGCGGGGGATAGCCCGGTCGCGGTGACGAGGCTGCTGGGCACGGGGAGGGTGACCAACGGGTATGAGGCGAACACCCTGACAGCCACTGTGCCGCGCTCGTTCGCCGCCGCCAACGCGCCGGGCAAGAGCTTCACCCTGCGTTTGCACGCCAACGCCGCTTACAAGACTGTGGGCCTGGCATATCTGGATGACACAGTCCATCGCTCCCATGCCAGCGCGGAGGTGGTGGTGACCAAGGTTTAATATGGGCTTTCTCACTGACATTCGCGACTCCTCCGCCGGTAGGGAACTGGCCCAGCAGAACTTCGACGAGATCGAGCGCCGGGCAACCGGCCACACCCACGAGCAAACCGTGCCCGCCGCCACCTGGGTGGTGAATCACAACCTCGGTTATCGCCCGGCCGCCTGCTCCCTTTGGATCGGCGACCAAATGGGCTTCGCCTGCTTTGTCCACATCAACAACGACACTCTGGAGGTTCGCTTCCAGGCCAACTACACCGGCATTTTCCGCTGCCGCTAACCCGCTCCCGCCATGCCTGCTGTCATTTCCTTTTACGACGACATCGACCTGCAAGGGTATCAAGTGCTCAACTTGCGCGCCCACCAGATCACCAACACCACGGACACCTCCCTGTGGGCGGACGGCCAGCTCGGCTACGTCACCAACTCGGGGGACAAGCACTTTGGGTTTCGTGACACCCAGGCCGGGGCGTTCATCAAGCTGCCCCGGCTGGATTACGCCGAGACGCTGGGCGCCGTCTGGACTTTTTCCCCGCCGTCCGCCGGCGCGCCGTTTATCCTGGCGGCCAACGCCTATGACCAAAAGGTGCTGCGGCTCAACGCCGACCTGGTGGATGGCTATCACGCCTCCACGGCCGCCGACGCGGGCACGCTCGCGGCGCGGGACGGCAACGGACGCCTCAAGGCCGCCGATCCCAGCGCCAGTGACGACCTGGTCTCGCTGGGCTACATGCAGTCGTATATCAGCGGCGTGCGCGACCCGAAGGAGGCGGCCCGGGTCTCGACCACCGCGAACCTTTCCGCCACGCGGTCCAGCAACGTCCTGACCGCCAGCGCCAATGCCAGCATCAACACGGCGGGCATCGACGGCATCACCACCCTCGCGGTCAATGACCGTGTGCTGGTCAAAAACCAGACCACTGCCGCGGACAATGGCATCTACATCATCACCAACCTGGGCAGCGGCTCGACGCCCTGGGTGATGCAGCGCGCGGCGGACGCGGACTCCTCGCCCGAGGTGCTGCACGGCCTGCAAGTGTTCGTCACGTCGGGCACGGTGTGGGGTGGCAGCGGGTGGATTCTGGCGACAGCGGACCCGATCACGCTGAACACCACGGCGCTGAGTTTCATCCAGGTGAGCGGCGGCGCGGCCCTGGTGGCGGGCAACGGCATCGTCACCAGCGGCAACACGATCCATTTCGCGCAATCCGCCAGCTACACCGCCGGGGACTTGTTTTACGCCTCCGGCGCCAGCGCGGTGGCGACCCTGGCCATCGGCGCCAATGGCAAGTGGCTCAAGGTGGTGTCCGGCGCGCCCTCCTGGCAGACGCTCACTGCCTCGGACGTGGGCGGCGCCGCCGCCTTAACCAAGACCGATGACACGAATGTGACGCTGACCTTGGGGGGCAATCCTTCCACGGCGTTGCTCGCTGCCGCGTCGTTGACCTTGGGCTGGACGGGAAGCCTCGCGGTCGGTCGCGGCGGCACGGGCCTGACCGGCTACACGGCGGGTGATCTGGTTTATGCCCCGGCCACCAACACGCTCGCGGGCTTGGGGATCGGGTCGAACGGCAAATGGCTCAAGGTGGTGTCCGGCGCGCCCTCCTGGCAGACGCTCACTGCCGCCGACGTGGGCAGTGGCGCGGCCCTGACCAAGACCGATGACACCAATGTGACGTTGACCCTCGGCGGCAGCCCAACGACGGCATTGCTTGCGGCCACGTCCTTGACGCTCGGATGGACCGGCAGTCTGGCGACCGGTCGTGGCGGCACGGGCATCACCACTTACACCACGGGCGATCTGCTTTATTCGAGCGCCGTGAACACCCTTTCCAAGCTGGCGGGCAACACCACCACGACCAAGAAATTCCTCACGCAAACCGGTGATGGAACGAACAGTGCCGCGCCCGCATGGGGAACTGTTTCGGCCTCCGATATTGGCAGCGGCGCGGCCCTGACCAAGGTGGATGACACCAACGTGACGTTGACCCTCGGCGGCAGTCCGACTATCGCTTTGCTTGCGGCCACGTCCTTGACGCTGGGCTGGTCCGGCAGTCTGGCGACCGGTCGCGGTGGCACGGGCATCACCACTTACACCCTGGGTGACCTCCTGTATTCGAGCGCCGCGAACACGCTCGCCAAGCTCGGTGGCAATACCACCACGACGAAAAAGTATCTCACCCAGACCGGGGACGGCACGAACAGCGGCGCGCCGGCGTGGAACGCGCTCACCGCCGCCGATATTGGCAGCCCCGCCGCCCTGACCAAGACCGATGACACCAATGTGACGTTGACCCTCGGCGGCAGTCCGACTGTTGCTTTGCTTGCGGCCACTTCGCTCACGCTCGGCTGGTCCGGCCAGCTTTCCCTGGCGCGCGGCGGCACCAACGCGAGTTTGACCGCCGCCAACGGCGGCCTGGTTTATTCGACCGCCTCGGCGCTCGCCATCACTTCCGCGCTCAACGGGATTGTGCAGGGGAACGGGGCCTCGGCGCCCACGGCCATCACCGGCACGGCGGGACGGCATGTGAAATGGGCCTCCTCCGCGCCGTATCTCGCGGACAGCATTCTGGGCGAGTCCGGCCAGGTGCTCACCATCAACGGCGGCAACTCGACCCTGCAATCGGGCACGGGCGCGCTCACCCTTGCCACGGGCAGCAACGGCGACCTCCTGCTTTCCCCGAACGGCACCGGCCGCATCTTCATTGGTGGCAGCACCAGCACCGCCCGGGCAGCGTTATGCGGATCGTATGGCGTGCAGCAAAACACGGTGGCCAGCAATGACTTTTGGGAGTCGATGTGGAACGCCTATTATGACTGGAGCGGCACGCCGACTTACCGGTTCTTCCGCGCCAACGGCCAGGGCGCGCTGTCGTTCCGCATGCAGTATAACACGGGCTTTGTCTGGCAGGCGGTGGCCGGGCCCTCGACGGCGGACGCGGCGATCTCGTCCTGGACCACCATCGCCAGCCTCTCGAACGCCGGGGTGTTCAGCGCCGCGAGCCTGAACGTGTCCGGCCTCACGGCCAGCAAGCTGGTTTTCACGGACAGCTCCAAGAACCTGACCACCACCGGCACGGCGGCAGTCGCCCAGGGCGGCACGGGCCTGACGAGTTACGTGGCGGGCGATCTGGTGTATGCCTCGGCCACCAACACCCTTTCCTCGCTGGCGATTGGCTCCAATGGCAAATGGTTGAAGGTCGTTTCCGGCGCGCCTTCCTGGCAGACGCTCACCGCCGCCGACGTGGGCAGCGGCGCGGCCCTGACCAAGACGGACGACACCAACGTCACCTTGACCCTGGGCGGCAGCCCCTCAGCGGCCTTGCTGGCCGCCGCCTCCTTGACCTTGGGTTGGACGGGCAGTCTTGCCACCGGGCGCGGCGGCACCGGTTTGACCAGCTACACGGCGGGTGATCTGCTTTATTCGAGCGCGACCAACACCCTGGCCAGGCGGGCCATTGGCACGGCGGGTTACTTCCTAAAGGTGGTGGGCGGGGTTCCCGACTGGTCCAACGACTTGGTGGCGGGATCGACCATCGGCGGCTTGGGAATTTGCCGCAGTTACACCACCACCATCACCGGGAACGGCACCGACACTGTCTTCCCGGTGCCGCATGGCCTCGGCACGGACACCACCAATGTCACAGTTTGGGTGCATGCCACCAACACGGCAGCCTTGGTGCAGATCCGCTGCAAGGCGGGCAGCCTGACCAGCGCCATCGAGGTGGTGTTCGGCTCCGCCCCGGCCAACGGCGTCGTTTTCCGCGTCATTGTCTGCGCCTGAAACCCTTTTTTAAACCCAATCCTTATGAGCAGCATCCCTCGCCTCTCAGAAATCCAGGCTACGCCGAGAAGTCTCTGGTCGCCCCTTGGTACCGCAGGGACCAATACGGCGAACACATGGGAGGACCTCATGGTCTTTTCATTGCCAGCCAATACGCTGACGAACAATGGGGATCGCCTCATCCTGACCGCCAGTGTGGGTTTGGGCTCTTTCTCCACCACCGCGCAATGCCGGTTTATCGACCTAACGGGCGCCACAGGCGGATTGCTCTCCAGTACCTCTGGCAAGCTGGCCCACTATCAGATCGAGATTCGGCGGTATAGTGCAACTTTGGGCGCATATTGTGCGCTTATCGTGATGAACGATGGGACGGTCCATTACGAGACCAACGGAATAGCGGCTGATTTTACGACCGATTTGACTTGGAAATGGCAGGGATGGATCGGTGCCGGCTCTCCCAATAGTGTGGTGCAAGACATGGGATCTGCCGTTTATTATCCCACTCCGTAATTCCGATTCGGCAGCAGGCGGCGTGGAGGTGTTGTTTTCGACCTTGTTCAGGTTGTTCTAGAACCCTTTTTCCACTTCTTTCGCCCGGCGACACATAAGAAAGATTCGCCTCTTCACAATGCCGCCACAGCCTAGCAGCCTGTTGAAAAAAGCCAGCTGAAGCTGGCATGAGACTTGGTTACAAATGCGCCATGTTCGCTAAAAAGAAAAAAGCCGCGCAGGGTGAGTTTTGGGTGGCCGGTCATCAACTTCCTATTTCGGCCAAAGTCA
>CAZMLP010001073.1:0-2084 GCA_964566745.1 uncultured Verrucomicrobiota bacterium
GCTCCGCTTGCCACTGCGCGGCAATTTCTTTTTGGCCGGACCACAGGCACGCCGAGAATGTCCGCCTGAAACTGCATCAATAAATTGTTTTGGCAGGCCCCGCCATCCACACGCAACTCGCGCAACCTGATCCCGGAGTCCGCCTCCATTGCCACGAGCACGTCACGCACTTGGTAGGCGATTCCCTCCAAGGCCGCCCGCGCCAGATGTCCCGCGGACGTCCCGCGCGTTACGCCCAGCAAGGCGCCCCGCGCGTATTGGTCCCAGTGCGGCGCGCCAAGTCCCGCAAAAGCCGGCACCAGGTACGCGCCACCGTTGTCCGGAACACTCGCCGCCAGGGACTCGACCTCCGCCGACGACTTGATCAAGCCCAGGCCGTCGCGCAGCCATTGCACCACCGCGCCCGCGATAAAGATGCTGCCCTCCAGCGCGAACTCGGTCCGGTCGCCCAGCCGCCAAGCCACGGTCGTGAGCAAATTATTCCGCGACGCCACTCGTCGTGTGCCGGTGTTCATCAGCATGAAACAGCCGGTGCCGTAGGTGTTTTTTACCATTCCCGGCTGATGGCACGCCTGGCCGAACAACGCCGCTTGCTGGTCACCGGCAATGCCCGCGATCGGAATCGCCGCGCCCAGCAAGGAAGTCTCGCCGTACACTTCGCTCGACGATTTCACCTCCGGCAGCAGCGAGCGCGGCACACCAAAAATCTCCAGCAGACCGTCGTCCCAATCGCCTGTTTGCAGGTTGTACAACATCGTTCGCGAGGCGTTCGTGGCATCCGTCACATGGCATCGGCCGCCGGTCAATTGCCACAACAACCAGGTGTCCACCGTGCCGAACGCGAGCTTGCCCGCCTTGGCCTTGGCCCGCGCGCCGGGAAGGTTCTGCAACATCCATTGCAGCTTGGTGGCGCTGAAGTAGGCGTCGATCACCAAGCCCGTTTTTTTTCGAATCCCAGCCGCCAGTCCACGTGCCTTGAGCCGGTCGCATGCGCTCGCGGTTCGGCGGTCTTGCCAGACGATGGCGTTCCCCAGCGGCCGGCCGGTGTCGCGATCCCAAAGCAACGTCGTCTCGCGCTGATTGGTGATACCGATTGCCGCAATGTCCACCGCCGTCAGTCGCGCCCGTGCCAGCGCCTCCTGCGCCACTTCGAATTGGGAGGACCAAATCGAGTCCGGGTCGTGCTCCACCCAGCCGGGTTGCGGGAACAGTTGCGGATATTCCCGTTGCGCGAGGGAAATCACGTTGCCGGCATGATCAAAAATAATCGCGCGGGAACTGGTGGTGCCTTGATCCAAGGCCAGAATAAAACGGCGGCTCATGACGATTCTTGAAGAGAAAAAACAGCTCAGTTCAACCCCAAAGCATGTGGTAAAAACACGCGCCGAGAATGCCGCCAAGGATTGGCCCCACGACCGGCACCCACGCGTAGCCCCAATCCGATCCACCCTTGCCGGCAATGGGCAGGATCGCGTGCGCGAGACGCGGCCCCAAATCCCGCGCGGGATTAATCGCGTAACCGGTCGGCCCCCCCAGCGAAAGACCGATGGACCAGACCAGCACACCAACCAAAAACGGTGCAAAGCCGGTCTCAAACCCGGAATTCGGAACCAGGTTCCTCGGCGAAAGAATGGCCAGCACCCCTAATACCAGCAAAGCAGTCCCAATAATTTCAGTGATCAAATTCGCCACCGGTTTCCGTATCTCCGGACCGGTGCAAAAGACGCCCAGCTTTAAATTCGGATCGCCCGTCGCGCTCCAATGAGGCAGATACGCCAACCAGACAAGCACACCCCCCAAAATCCCGCCGAGCATTTGGGCGATGTGATAGCTTGCCACATTGCTCCAGGCGAATTTGCCGATGAACGCGAGGCCGATGGTGACCGCCGGGTTCAAATGCGCCCCGCTGATGGCATTCACGCAATAGACGGCCACCGCGACCGCCAGCGCCCAACCGGTCGTGATCACAATCCAGCCGCCGGCGTGGCCTTTGGTTTTGGTGAGCACCACATTGGCCACCACGCCGTCCCCAAGCAGGACGAGGATCATGGTGCCAACCAATTCCGCCGTGAAAGGACTCATGG
>CAZMLP010001074.1:0-9543 GCA_964566745.1 uncultured Verrucomicrobiota bacterium
GGGTTCTTGATTTTGAACAGGCGGGAAACGTACGATACCTGGGAGTTCTTGCCGACATCGAAAATGGTGCTGTCAAACTGCAGCTTGGGGGCCGCGGCGCGCGCGCCGCCGAGGCTGGCGCCGGTCCAGAGGGCTGCGAGGAGGAGCTTCGTTTTCATGAGACTTGTGAGACTGGTTAATCTTGCTGCATCCGTCACTGATTTCAACTATCGGGATGGATTTTCCTCCACCATTTTTTTGCTTTGAATTCCTTTTTCACCCTCCCCCGCCAAAGGTCGCCGGGAGGAATCAGCGCCTTTGGCGGGGGTCCGTGACCCCACATTTGTGTTTTGCTTACTTGGCCACCGCCTTGACGCGATAGACGCGATGCACGCCGGGCGTGACATTGTCTGTCGCGATGCCGGTCGTCCCGTTCACAGTGACCTGCGTGTTGAGGTCCGCCCAGTTCGGATCGGACAGCGACCGGAACTGGACGGTGTAATCCACGTCATCCTGGGCTTGCCAGGTGAGAACCACCGCGCCGTTGGCCATTTTCGGTTGCGCCAGCACCACCGGGTTCGCCAGCGGAATCACCGGTCCGGCGCAGTTGGCGCGTGCGATGACCGTGCGGGTTGAGCAGGCGTCCACGCCGGAGGCAATCAGGATGTTTGCCGTCGGATTGGAGTCGGCGGTGACTGTGTAACTGCCGGAGAACGACTTGGTCTCGCCGGCGGCGAGTTCGATTGGCCCGGCGACGAGCACATACTGGGCGCCCTGCCGGCTATACACGAACACGTTGGTCAGCACGCCGTCACCCGGGTTGCTCACCGTGCCGGTGTAGCTGAACAGGCCGCCCGCGGGGACGGGGGTCGCCGGGCAACTTTGCGTGACCGCGATGCGCGGTGTGGAGAGGATCGGGCAGGCCGCCGAGGCGGTCGCGGTCACCAGCCGGCCATCGCACCGGGCGTTGCCGGTGGCGGTGAGGGTGTCCACGATGATGCAGCAGCAGTGCCGCGCGGTGTAGCTGCCGGTGAAGTCGCGGGATTCGCCCGGCGCCAGCGTGATCGGTCCGAGGACTAGGGTGTTGTTGGTCGGCTCGTTGTTATAGACGAACACGTTCGCCAGCGTCACCTCGCCCGTATTGCTAACCCGTCCGGTGAAGGTGAACGTTCCGCCCGGAGGAGTCGGCGTCGCCGGGCAGTTCTTGGTGATCGATATTCTCGGCGTCAAGGTGACCGGGCAGGTCGAGGAAACCGAGTTCACTACCGGTGTGAAGAGGCAGGCGTCCATGCCGACCGCCGTGACTGTGTCGTCGCCGCAGAAGTCCGCCGGGACCAGGTAGGAAGCCGTGTAATTGGCGCGTTCGCCGGGGGCGAGCGTGATCGGGCCGAGGAGCACGCCGGCCGTGCCAGGCTGGGTGTTGGTAACCATCACGTTTATCAAGACAATGTCGCCGTTATTCACCACCGTGCCGCTATACTTGAGCACGTCACCCACTCCCACCGGTTGAGGCGGGCAGGTTTTGGTGACCACGAGGCTCGGATGAGTCGTCACCGTGCAGGTGGAGGTGTCCGAGTCGTTGACGGTGATTCGGTTACAATCCGTGCCGGAGGCGCGGACGGTGCTGGTGACCACACAGCAATTGGTGGGGACCTGGTAACTGCCGCTGAAGTTCGCCGAGGCGCCCGGCGCGAGCGAGGCGACGGTGAAGATCACCGTGTTGGCGGCGGGCCGGTCGCTCGTCACCACCACGTTGGTCAGCGTCGAGTTGCCGATGTTAAACACCGTGCCGGTGTAGGTCAGCGTGCTGTTTTGCAGGATCGGTCCGGAGGGGCAGGACTGGACCACCCGGATGGCGGGCGACGTGTTAAGCGGACAGGTGTTGGTGGCCTGCGCGCTCACGTTCGCGCCGGTGCAGATCGACGCGCCGGTGGCGGTGACAATCGAGGTCACCGAGCAGTTGCTGTCGATGGGAACCAGATAGCTTCCGGTGAAGGGCATCGAGGCGCCGGGGGCGAGGGTCGCCGCCGCCAGCACGGGCACCGGGGCCGAGGGGTTGAGTAGAACGTTCACCTCGGAGGCGGTGAGGGCGCGGTTGTAGATCCGCACCTCGTCCACGCCACCGTTGAAGAACCGCTCGCCGCCGCCGCCGCGGGAGCCAATCGCCCAGCGCGCGTCAATCTTCTGCGCTCCAACCGTGCTGACCACGTTGTCCTGCATCACACCATTTCGATACAGGGTCCAGCGGGTGCCGTCATACACGCCCACCAGCAGGACGAAATTGCCGATGTCACTGGCCGGTGCCGGCACGGAGACATACAGCGGAATGGTCTCGTCCCATGCGCCGACCTCGTATTTGCCGTTGTTGATGCGGAGGAACACGGAGCCCGCCGGCGTGTTGGTGGTGTAACCGTGGGCGATGATGTCTTGCAGGCCATTGGTGGACGCCGGGCGCACCCAGGCTGCCAAGGTGATCGGGCCGCTGAAGTTCAGGCTGGCGCTGTTCGGGATGTCCACCGTGGAAGAGGTTCCGTTGAAGTTCAAACCGCCTCCCGTGTGCCCCGCGCCAAACGTGGCGTTCGCAATGGCGCCGTTGTTGCCCAAGCCGGAGGTGTCCGCCACGACCGAGCCGGATGTCTCATTCAGGTTGTAGTAGGCGACCAGGCCGGTGGTCGGAATGCCAGTAACGCGGTTGTTGGAGACCATCACGTTCGTCAGCGTGACATTGCCCGTGTTGCGCACCGTGCCGGTGAAGGTCAACACACCACCTGGCGTTGCCGGAGTGGGCGGGCACTCCTGGGTGACCGCAATGTTGGGCGTTGTGACCAGCGGGCAGGTGACGGTGGCGTTGGTCGAGGCGATCAAGCCATTGCAACTGTCGGCTCCTTGCACGCGAACCGTGGTCGTGAGCGAGCAGGCGTCAGCCGGGCTGTTGAAGCTGGTGACGAAGTTCGTCGAGACACCGGGAGGCAGGCTCGCGATGGTCATCACCGTCGGCGGAACCGCCTGGTCGTTGCTCACCGTCACATTCACCAAGGTGACGCTGCCAGAGTTCCGGACCGTGCCGGTGTAGCTGATCAGACCGCCGCTCACTGGCGGGGTGGGCGGGCAGAGCAGCGTGATGGCGACTTGCGGCGAGGTCTGGATCGGGCACGTGGCCGAGATCGAATTAGTCACTGTGGCGCTGGTGCACTTGTCGCGACCGGTGGCGATCAACGTGTCCGTGACCGAGCAAGTGTTCAACGGAGCCGTGTAGCTGCCGCTGAAGTTCGTGCCGGCGCCCGGCGCGAGGGTGATCGGTCCAATCACGACCGTGTTCGCGGCCGGCTGGTTGTTAACCACCATCACGTTGTTCAGCGTGACATTGCCGGTGTTGGTCACGGTGCCGGTGAAGGTCAAGATGCCGCCTGCCGGAGTCGGGGTGACCGGGCAGTTTTTGGTCACCACAATGGAGGGGCTGGTGACGAGCGGGCAGGTGGAGGTGACCGAGTTGTTCACCGCCGTGCCGCTGCAAGAATCGTTGCCGGAGGCGGTCAATGTGGAGGCCACCGAGCAGGAATCCAGCGGGGCCGTGAAGCTGCCGGTGAAGGTGCGGATCGCCCCTGGCGCGAGGGAAGCCACCGTGAAGACCGGCGAGCCCGGCGTCTGGCTGCTGGCCACAGTCACGTTGGTCAACGTGATGTTGCCCGCGTTGCTAACACTGCCGCTGTAGGTCAACAGCGCGCCCGGAGCCGGAGCGACGGGCGGGCAGGCTTGAGTCACCACGATGCGCGGGGTGGTGAGGAGCGGGCAAGTAATGGTGTTGTTGGCCGCGACGGAGGTGCCACCGCATTGGTCATTGGCGGTCGCCGTGACCGTTGTCACCGTCGAGCAGGCGTCGGTCGCCGGCACCGTGTAGCTGCCGGAGAAGTTGGCCGAGGCGCCCGGCGCCAGGGTGGCCACGCTGAAGACCGGGGTGGCCGAGGCCGGGGCGACCCGCATCACCACCACGTTTGAGAGGGTGATGTTGCCCGCGTTCTTGACCGTGCCGCTGAAGGTCAGGGTTCCGCCCAAGGCCACTGGCGCCGGCGGGCAGTTGATCGTGACACTGACTTGCGGGGCGCCCGCGAGCGGACAGGTGCTCGTGGCGCTGGCAGTCACGCGTGAATTGGCGCACTTGTCATTGGCGCTGGCTGTGACCGTGGAAGTGATCGAGCAGCCCGTGGCGTTGGCGGGAACCACGTAACTGCCCGTGAAGTTTGTGCTCGCGCCCGGTGGCAAGATGGGCGCGGTGAACACCACCGTGTTGCCGGTCTTGTCGTTGATGATCGTCACATTGGTCAACGTGACGTTGCCGGTGTTGGCCACTGTACCGCTGTAGGTGAGTGTGCCGCCCAAGGGAGTCGCACCTGGCGGGCAGTTCAGTGTCACCGAGACTTTCGGAGTCGTGACAAGCGGGCAGGTGGTGGTGGCCGCGCTGGTCACCGCCGTGGCGGCGCAAGCGTCCGTAGCGTTGACTGTCACCGTGGTGGTGACCGAGCAAGCATCAGCCGGCGCGGTGAAGCTGGTGGTGAAGTTGGTCGAGGCCCCCGGAGCCAGGCTCGGGACGGTGAAGACCGTTCCGCCCGTCTGGCTGCTCGTGAGGGTCACATTGTTCAGGGTGACGTTGCCCTGGTTAATGATTGTTCCAGTGTAGGTGATCAATGCCCCGGTGGCCGGGGGTGTCGGCGGGCAGAGCAGCGTCACCGCGACTTTCGGCGTGGTCGTGATCGGGCAGGTGATCGAGGTGGCGTTGGTCGCCGCCTGGGCGGTGCAGGCGCTGCCGCCGCTGGCGGTCAAGCGGATCGATGTGGCGCAGGCGTCGGCGCCGACATTATAACTGCCGGTAAAGGGCACTGTCACGCCGGGGGCGATCGAGGCGACCGAGAAGATCACTGTGCTGGCCGAGGGGCGGTCACCGACGACGAGGACGTTGGTCAGGGTCACGTCACCCGCGTTGCGCACTGAGCCACTGAAGGTCACCAAACCGGCGGGAGTCACCGGCGTGGTCGGGCAGAGGGCGGTCACCACGATTTGCGGAGTGGTGAGAATCGGGCAGGTGAGGCTGGTGGAATCGGTCACCGCGACACCGCAAACACTGGCCGCGCGAGCGGAAAGGGAACTGGTGGTGGAGCAGTTGGTGGGAGCCAGATAACTGCCGGTGAAGTTGGCCACCGCGCCCGGAGCCAGGGTCGCGACCGTGAACACCGAGGTGTTCGGGGCCGGGAGATCACCGGTTACCACAATGTTGGTCAACGTGACATTGCCGGTGTTGCTCACGCTGCCCGAGTACGTGAGCAATTGCCCGGGAGCCACTGGCGCCGGGCAGAACTTGGTTACTTTAATTCCTGGTGTAAGGGTGTTTTGACACGTCGCCGTGGCGCTCGAGACCACGTTGCTCGGATTGCTCAAGGTGTCCGTGCCCTGGGCAAAGAGCGTGTCGGTGGTCGGAGCGCACGGATTCAGCGGCACATAACTGCCGTTGAAGGGGACGCTCTCGTTGGTGTTCAGCGTGATCGGCCCGATCACGCGGATGAACGCGCCATTGACGAAATTGGTCACCGTGACGTTGTTCAGTGGAACGTTACCGCAGTTCCGCACCGTGCCGGTGAAGGTGATGGCGCCTGTTTCACCGACTCCGCCCAAGCATTGCTTGGTCACCAAAATGCAAGGAAACGCGATTTCGGTGTTAACCCCCTGAAAGCCGCCGCCCAAGCTGTCCGTGTCGTTTTGGTGGATTAAGCCACGATCAAACGCCGTCGCGCGCACCGTGCTGTCCGCGAGGACGTCCTGCGCCCGCACCTTGTAAGTGACCACGTTCGTGTAAAAATCGGAGTCGCCGGGGTTCAAGGTCACGCGGCGCAGAGTGATCATGTTGGTCACCCCGTCCGGCGTCACGATGCCGGCGGTGACTGTGGTGGCCAAGCAAGCGGGAAAGGGAGTGTTAAAAACAAGGGCGCTGTAAGAAATCGTCTCGCCCACGTGCGCGTCCTGCTTGTCCGCAAACAAGCTGATGCCAAGGCCGGAGCCGGTGCAACCAGCGGGCTCCTCGTGCGCGCTGACCGGAAGCACTCCCGCGGACAGCATGGCAAGGAGCGCCATCAGCCAGGAGCCGAGTCGTCGCGAACAGGCGAACGGCGGCGAAGGTGGTTTTGCGCGCATGGGGTGATTGATGTTGGGCACGGCACAACATCCGGGAGAAACGTCGTTATGAGAGGGGTGCATTGATTGTCCTTTCCGGAGGGCGGGTATTATGAGTAGTCAGTTTTTGAGTTTGGCAGTGCTGCGACACCGCCTCCGGGAACAACGGCGAAATGGAGGCTGGCGTCCCGTTCTGTTTATGGCAGCGTTCGCATCTTTCGTGAGGTCGTCACCTGAGAGACGCCATTCAGCAGCAAGGGTGCCGTGATCATTGCATCCCGCCCGAAACGTGGTTCCTCACCCGGTGTCCGACCGCGAATTTTGAACGGAAGCGCGCGAAGAATATCCAATCCCTTGAACCGCGAAAAAGCCCGTTACAGCGCGTTAATCGAGGGCTTTCTGCAATCCTCCACCCGGAATTCCGACGACCGAAACTTATCCTTGGAACCGGTGTTTCACGGTTGTCCAATCACGCAAATGTTTCGTGGCCGGAGGAGGGCTCCGGCGGTTTGAGTCCCCCTCGCTTGATGCAATCCGCATACCTGCTAAAAAGGCCGAATTGCAGTTTGCAACTCGTGTTTTGTAAGTGCCTGTCGGGGACGGGGAACGGAGGCCGGTCTTCAACCAGATTATGCGTGAGGAGGTGGTTGCGCAGTTTACCAGTCGCAGTTGCGCAAGGGGGCGGGCCGGAACGGGCTGCCAGGGGAGCGGGCGGGGTCTATGCCCAAAATAGTTGAGTTAGAAATATTGCTGAAAACCTATATAACTCGCGATCAAAGATTGCCCGTCCGGTTGCCGATGGCGTTGGGATCAAATTAAAGCGGTGAAAGGATCGGTTGGGATGCCGGCCGCCTCCGGCCTCGCCCCGCCTTGAAACAATGGCTGCGGGCAGCGCGTCCCGCAGGCTTAGGCCGACGCTTGATGAACTGCCCGGGTCATGTGCGTGGCCGGGCAGATCAGATGCAACGGATGGGGCAGGGGAATTCGCCGCGCCATGGAGACGGGGGGATGCCACCGCCGACGCTCGGAGCAGATGAGCGAAACCATCGATTTCACGGCGCATTTCATGCAAACAAATCTTTGCGTCTCGCCGTTGGCTGTCAGTTCCAGCGCTTTCGGATAGGCGCTTCCGCAGATTTCGCAACGGGCCATGGGGATCCTATAGTTCCACCGGCAGCACGCTGTGCTTCCACGCTTGGAAGCCGCCGTCCATTTCCATCACCGGGAAACCCTTCTCCGCGAATTGAATGGCTGCCGTCGCTGCCAAATGGCTGACCGGACGGTCACAATATAATATGTTCGTCCGGTCCCGGCTTAACAAGGATGTGTCCCACCAGCGATTCCGCGGCAGGTTGCGCGCGCCCGGAACATGCCCCACGGCAAAATCCTCCGGCTCGCGCACGTCAATGATGTTGATCCCCGCACCTTCCATGATTTGACGGCACACTTCCTCCGGATCCGTTGTGAACGCCACTTTGTATGCAAAAAACTGGCGCGCCAGCGCTGGATTGGGAATTAAGACCTCGGTTCTCATGGTGGATTGGCCTTGTGTGTTGGCGGCTTTCGCACGGTTCGAAGGCACGTGCAGCCCGTTCCCTCGGCGCAACCGAGGCAACAAAAATCCGTTCCATTGATAACCACTCCCGCAGTGGGCCATTCGGACCGCGCCATGCCGCAAATCGGGCATACCTCCTGAATCCTTCCTTCGTGTCTTTTGCCCAGTTGCTCCATGCGCCATGGCCGGCGGTGTTATTCCGCCAGTTTGATCTGCCCGTGCTGTTTTCCCTCGTGAATCTCTGGCGTGCCGCCGGTGACAATCGCCTTCACCGCCTGGTAAGCGTAGGTGATTCGATTGACGCCGGTGTTGTCCCAGTACTCGCCTTGCTCGATGACTACCTGGATCAGCACAATGTCCGGATCATCCATTCCGAGAGGAAACCAAACTTGGTAAGAAACCTTCCATAAATCCTTCAATTTCGACCGGTCCTGGCAGAGAGTGGCGCGTCCGGTGATGCAAACACAACTCGTCCAGCCGTTTTGGCAAATCACCTGCACGCGTGTGTCCTTTTCGATCTCATGGGCTTTCGCGGAATCCTTGCTGGCGATAAACCAGATTCCATCATTGTCATCCACGTCGGCAATGGCCATAGGTCGGGCCCAGAAGCCGTTTTCACCACCGTGCGTAATGAGCACCGCCGTGGCGAAGTCGCTCAACAAATCCTGTAATTTTTGGCGTTGGGTCTTGTCCATGGGAGTGGTTGGCTAGGAACGGGTTGAGCGGCTTTTGGTGCGGCTGGTGTGGGCTTTGCGGGAAGGAGTTTGCGCGCGGGCGGTGGACGTTTTCCGGGCACGGCCGCCGAGACGCCCCCCTTTGCGGGCTGGCTCATGATTCTCGGGCTTTCCGCGTCCGGAACCGCTCTTCTTGCCGCCTCCAGTCATTTTGTTGACTGTGGCCCAAGCCCGCCGTTCTGACTCCTTGGTGCTTAGGCCCCGCTTTTCATAGCCTTCCTCTATATGCTCGGCTTGGCGCTTCTGTTTGTCCGTGTAGCTCGATTTGTCACCTTGGGGCATAAAATGATTGTGATTGAGGGGGTTCAGAATGGACTGAGTTGCATGTTCTGACAAAGGCTCCCGAAAATGGTCGCACTGCAAGTGCCTTCGGGTTTGTTCAGCGAGTTGCTTGCCAGCGCAAGAGGCCGCAAAAACGGCCAAAAACAGCCATCCGTGTCGTGGAGAATTGCACTTTGCCCGCGCCGATGCTTGCGATTTGTTGGAATTTGGGGCCTGACACTTTCCTGCCACGTTCCGGGGGCGTGCCGCAAAAAACTTTTCGTTCTCCGGGAATTGCCTATTTTTCCCTCATGGAATGGACCCAAGGCGACTACCTGCTGAGCGACGACCAAGAGCGGCTGGATCTCGACGTGATTTGCCGGCTGCTGGCAACCAGCTATTGGGCGGCGGACCGGTCGCGCGCCACGATGGAAAAGGCCATTCCGCTTTCCGTTTGTGTGGGATTATACCATCGCGGAAGTCAGGTTGGATTTGCGCGAGCCGTGACGGACCATTACACCTTCACATGGATTTGCGACGTCATCATTCAGCCGGATCATCGGGGCGGTGGCCTGGGCAAATGGATGGTCGGGAAGCTCGTGAATCATCCGCAACTTCAAACGCGTCAGCTCCTCGCCACCAAGGACGCGCATGGCCTCTACGAGCAATTTGGGTTCGAGCGGGCGGAACTGATGCGCCGCCCCGCTCCCAAAAACAACGGAACAGGTGACGCGGGAAGCATTCCGACGGCGACCCCCGTTTAAAAACATCTCACCGGCCCCGGCGAGCTTATGAGCCTCAAAATCTTCCAAGTGGACGCGTTCACGAACGAGCCGTTTCGTGGCAACCCGGCGG
>CAZMLP010001075.1:0-1828 GCA_964566745.1 uncultured Verrucomicrobiota bacterium
CGTTTCCCTGAGCCAGTATTTGCAAAAGTTCCGCCGTGCCGGACGCAAAAAGGCCGGGCTGGCGGAGGTGATCGCGCATCTCGCGAAGCAGCACAAATTGAAGCGCTTCACCGTGCCCGCCTCCTTTCCATTGGGTCTGGCGAAGCAATTGCGGGACAAGGGCATCAAGCTCAAGCCCCGCAAAGGCGCGTTCTTTCCCGAGCGGCACATAAAATCCGCGGACGAGGTCAAAAAAATCAGCGCGGCGCTGATGATGGCCGAGGTCGGTCTGGCGGAGGGAATTCAAGCCCTCAAACGCTCGCGCATCGGCAAGAACCGCAAACTTTACCATCACAATCTGCCGCTCACCTCGGAAAAACTGCGCTCGATCATCGATGTCGCGATCATCGAGGCGGGCGGCATTCCCGGCCACACCATCGTGGCGGGCGGCGAGCAGGCGTGCGATCCCCACGAGCGCGGCCACGGGGAATTGCGCGCCAACGAGCCGATCATCCTGGACATCTTTCCGCGCTCGCAAAAGACCGGTTACTTCGGGGACATCACGCGCACCGTCGTTCGGGGCCAGGCCTCCGAGGCGGCGCGGAAATTGTATGACACGGTGGCGCGCGGGCAGGAAATGGCCTTCTCCCAACTGCGTCACGAGGCCAAGGGCGCCGAGGTCCATGCCACGGTGCAAACCTATTTCGAGGAGCAAGGCTACAAAACCGGCCGGCAGGATGGCCACATGCAGGGGTTTTTTCACGGAACCGGTCATGGCCTCGGGCTGGAAATCCACGAGTCGCCGCGCTTGAGCTCCACCTCCGACGATATTTTGCAGGCTGGCCAGGTCGTCACCGTGGAGCCGGGGCTTTATTATCCCGGCATTGGCGGTGTTCGCATTGAGGACTCCGTGCTGGTGACGAACAACGGCGCGCGCAATCTAACCAAATTCGAGAAGGTTTTTGAGGTCTAACAGCCCGTTAAAAAACTCTGGCTGCCGCCGCTGAGAGGGGTTTTGGCTTTGGGCGCGGAGCGACGACGAGGCATATCCGCCAGCGATCTGCCGAGGAGGAGCGACAAAGCCCAAAGGCAAAAGAGCCTCAGCCCGGAGGGTTTCGCCGAAAACCACGCGGCGACCTCGTTGTTCCTCGCTTGCAGAGCCAGGAAGGATATGTCCGCTCCTCACGCCTCGCCGGCGTGTTTTTGGGCGAAACGGCGGTTGCCATAGTTATTTAACGGGCTGCTAACTAAACGATTATCGTGGGGCGAAATCGTGTCCCAGCCGGCAGGCGCAGGTCGAAATACTTCTCTAATATTTCCAGCAGCGCCTCCTCGCTTTCGATGACCCGCGTTTCCTCGCTGTCCGGCCGGATCGTGGTCAATTCGCGATTCTTCAAAATGTGGCGAAAGTTTCGCGCGGGGCGCTGCGCGGTGAGCGTTTGGATGAAACGCGAGTCCGGGTGCGTGGAGCAATAGTGGTTCACCACCTCGTAATCCACCGGCAACTGCGGCTCGGGCGAAATGATATATTGGTCGGCCCAGTCCCCCTGACGAAACGTTTGCAGCACCCAAAGCCCGTTCTCGCGGCGCATGCGGAAGCGCCAAACATCCTGAAGAACCTCGGCGTGCTCGCTGAGGGGAATCGCCTCCAATAACCCGCAGCCGCCAAAGCCAGCATCCGCCAGCCACGATTGCCCCTCCGCCTCGACCTGCAGCACCATGTGCAAACGCGGCAGCACGCGAGTGCTGTAATACCGGACGCGCGCGGCGAGCCGGGTGACGGTGAATCCCACCCGCTCCAGCACGGCGGCCAGCAGCGTGTTTTGCTCGAAGCAATAACCACCGCGCC
>CAZMLP010001076.1:0-10384 GCA_964566745.1 uncultured Verrucomicrobiota bacterium
CACATCCGCCGCGCGGTGCTCTTGGAGAATGGCGCGGGCATAAGCCGGGTAACACAAGGGTATTCCAAGCTTGTCCCGCAGGCTCTCTCCCCCGGCAGGCCGGACGGCCCGAAAACGGACCCGCGAGGCCTGGTAAGGCACGGCACTTCCCGGCGCGGGTTCGGAATGCAATGGCGCAATATGCACCACCGAATCGAACAATCCCGCCAATTCGTCGATTTCCCTCACGGTGGCACCCCAACCGGCCACGCCGCCATTCACCCTATAATGCGGCGTATGGGAAACAATTAAAAGGCGCATGAGCAGGACCGTTGCAACTAATCACAGCCAAAGTTCAAGCAATGGAGCGGCACTTAATTTCCAAAGGCGTTTTCCGTTTTGCACCGCACTCAACCGCCTGCAATCCGGTTGCGCGCCTTAAGCGCCACGGCGATCGTTGGCATGACCACCCGGCTCCAAATTCCATAAGGAACAGGGCGCAAAATCATGGTGGCCATGGATGGCTTGGGCGCCTGCACTGGACGAAACTTCTTTTTTGACGCGTAAACCGAGCCACTGCGAGTTCCAAGGTTGTAGCGAGAACAGCCCGCGTTCCGATAATCGCGCATCGCGGTCCAATGAACCAGGCATGCAGGTGACGGCCGTTTGCCCAGCGCGGTCGCGTCAAGCGCGCCCAGAAGGTAATAAGCCGCCGAGGCCTCCCGCAGCAGGACCGCCAAAAAAACTGGCTCGCCGTCGTAGTATCCGCCGTAAAACTTTGCAAAATCACCGGGCCCGTTCAAAGCGAACATTGCCTCGTACTGCCGGGAGCTTCCCACCCGGATACCCTTTATTTTGGCCCGCGTGACAAACTTCGGCCACACCTCGAGAAACACTGCCCGCGATGTGCTTTGCCTCACCTCGCATCCGGCTTGAGTGGCCTTTTTGATTTCCTGTCGGGCCACTTGTTGGAAACCCGCAAGGATCTTCTCCTCTTCCCGGTCCAAAGAAATCAGCAATTCTCCCCCGAAACGAAGAACAAACGGGAGCGGGTCAACCGTCGTCGCTTCCGGCAAATTTAAAAAGGAATCCATTCCATCCTCGTCCCGGTGTGTGAACCGCACAAAGGCATATCCCAGACTGCGAAGCCGGTCCGCCAGCGACCGTGCCGCCACTTCCATCAACCCGGGATCGAGCCGCTCAAAGAAGACGGGGCCATCGAGGGCGAAACCGCATTTGACTCCCGCAAAGCCAAGCCGAATCAAACTCAGAAAACCGATCATCGCCCCGTCGCCGTCGAGGCATTTTAGGAACACCGGCTTGGATAGCGGTCTTCGGAAACGCTCGGCAAAACACGGATGCTGCTTCACGGACACGTCCTCTTTGAAAGCCGCCAGCCGCGCGGCCACTCCGGCGACTTCCGCGGATGACATTGCGGACCAACGAACAGCAATCGTCATACGGGAGTTAACCACTGAAGAGGCGGCTGATGTGAAAACGTCTTGAATCATTGCCATTCCGGTTACAATCCGGATCGCAAAAGGCCCTCAATCACCGGCAACACCATCCTTGTCCAAAATCTGTGGGCCCGGGCTCTAAAAACCAAAGTGGCGGAAGTGACCGCGGGAAGCTCAATGGGACGAAACTTTTTCTTAAATTGGTAAACCGAACCCGAGCGTCCGCCCAAATTATAAAACGCGCATCCGGCATCCCGGTAATCACGCATGGCCTCCCAATGAAGAAAACATGATGGCGTTGGCCGGTCGCCAAGGGCCTCGCTGTCGAGAGCCCCGACATAGTAATAAACTGTCGAGTGCTCGCGGAGAAAAACGGCCGAATAGACCGGCCTTCCATTATAAGAGGCTGTATAAACCCGGATTGAGTCCGGACGCGGGGCAAGCTTGAACATCGCCCGGTGATTCTTTACGCTCCCCAGGCTGATTCGCTTTTTGCTCGCCCGTCGCGCATACATGGGCCAAATGTTGGAAAGATCGGTTTCGGCATTGCTTTTGGTCACTAGGCAGCCCGCCTCCGCCGCTTTCCGGATATCCCGGCGGGCAATCTGTTGAAAACCGCCGAGCAGGTCCGCGTCTCTTTCCACCAGCCGCACCGCCAATTCCCCCCCGTAACGAGGAATGAATGGAAACGGATTCGTGCCCGAGGCAATCGGCAACTCCGCGAAATGGTCCATTACTGTCCGGTCGCTGTGACTGAAGCGGACAAAGGCGTAACGGCTGGCGCGCAACCAGTTCATGAGGGAAGCGATCTGCTCGTCGTCCACGATTCCATTTCCCGTCGGCACCGGGCCGTTGATCACCACTCCGCATTTGAAAGGTGGAACTCCAAATGTGAGGACGGAAACGAAGGCAGGACTTTCCGGCAAGCGCCCCGGACAACGCAAATAGACCGGCCGGATAATGGCGCCACGGAAGCGCTCGTTGTAAAACGGATATTGCCTGATCGAGGCGTTTTCTTCCCGCGCCAGACGGTCAGACCACTCCCGCAGTTCCGAAACTGGAATTTCCTCCCATTCCGCGAGGGATTCCACCGGGGTATGCAACTCCTTCACAATTTCCGCGACATCACGCACCATCGCATCCTATTTGCGCGCGCGAATGAATGAAATGTAAAACCAGTCCCCGGGTGACACCCCGGACAGGCCTCCATCCAATATCGCCAACATGGCGTTGAAAGCGGCGAACTTCGAAAAACATGTCCCGACAAACCCGTATGGTTTCTGGACACACTTACAGTAGGAATTAAACAGCAACTGAATTTCTAACCGTCGAAGATAACGCCAGCCGGGATTTCCCTTGTGTCGCAGATTTCGAATCGTGGCGTGAATTCCTGTGCCCGTCAAGTTCTCCGCCCCCAGGAAAATCCCGCCCGGCCGAAGCACCCGCCGGATCTCATTTGTGGCAAGCTTCTGGTTTTCCGGGGGTCTCGTCTTGGTATTCTTGTAATCCAATGCCAGGCCGCCAATCACGGATTTGCAAGCCACACGTCGAATTGGTCGTCCGGATAGCCGAGTTTGAACACATCCGCCACGGCATATTCCACCCGCCCCTCTATTCCCCAATGGCGATGGAGATCCCGCACTCGCTCGTCCATCGGACGGTAATCGCTGCAAATAACCTTGAAGCCCAGCAACGCGAACCAAAGGCTTATCCCGCCATTTCGTTCTCCCAAAACGGGAATTCTAGCCTGGTCGCGGTCGAGCGGCGCTAACCATTCTTGCCAAAAGGGCAGGCACTTTGACCAGTTCGGCACGTCCCAACCGATGATATCTGTGAGAGGAAGGGACTTCTCCGGGACGACACCGGCTCGCCCCTTCCCTTCCCTTGTCACTTTCATGGCAGTTTCGCTCTTCATCTGCATCGGGCAAGCCTTTGAAAAAAGCACCGCACGCTCATTTTTGGCTTACCGCGACGTGCACGGAAAGCAACAGGATCATTCGCTGATAAAGGCCCTCGCGGGAAATTCCGGAGCACGGTTGATTCGAGCAAAATGCCTCAATCATCTTGCGGCAAAGCTCCATGTTGAAGAGATCCCTCAGCCCGCTGCGCGTGCCAAGGAGCGTCTCCCGCAAACTTTGCTTGAAGCTGGTGTCAACCCAAGTGTCCACCGGAATCATGAAACCCTGCTTCGGCTTGCGAGCCACACTGGCCGGCAGCCGCCGGTCCGCCACCGCGCGCAAAACGCGCTTGCAAAACTTGCCCTCGACCTTGTGGGCGTGGGGCAAAGTCAGCGCGAAGTCGAACAACTCCTCGTCAAGCAACGGCACCCGCACCTCCAGGCTTTCCGTCATGCTCGCCACATCCACTTTGAAAAGGAAATCGCTCGCGAGCACCAGCCGCACCCCCATCTCCGTCGTGTGCGCGGACAACCGCTCGATGGCCGAGGCTCCTTTCGGCGCCTCGTATTTCCATTGCGGCTCAAATAGCCGGCGAGTCGGTAATTCCGGCCGAAAAGCTAGGAGCTCCTGATGCTCTCGTGGCCGGACCCAGCACAAAAGATGTTCCAGCAAAGCCACGTTGTCGCTTCCCGCCAGGCTCGACAAGTGCTCGGGAATCCGGGCGTTGAGCAAACCGGCTTTGGCGCCAAGGCCAAGTATTCCCGCAATGCCATGTGCCAAACCCGCCGGAAGCTGTCCCCAAAGACGAAGCGGGGAAATTCGCCGGAAACGCTCGTATCCACCAAACCCCTCGTCCCCACCGTCACCGGAAAGCGCCACCGTCACATGCTGCCGCATCAAACGGCAGACCGCGTGGGCCGCGAAAAGAGAGGTGTCCGCGTACGGTTGGCCCGCGCGGGCGAGCAGGTCCGTGATCGACTTCCAATTGCCCCCTTGCGTGGGCATCTCCAAGGTCTGGTGCGCGCTGCCAATGTGGCGCGCCACCTCCACAGCGGCCCACGTCTCGTCGTAACCCGCGTCAGCAAATCGCACATTGAATGTGCGCACCGGGTCCTTCCTTCCGATCTGCGCGGCCGAGCTGACCAGCGAGGAATCGATGCCACCGCTCAACAGGCAACCGACCGGCACGTCACTTTCCATTTGCTGTTGAACGGCACGGTTGATCAACGCTTCTGCTTGCTCGCTCGCCTCGGCAAAGGTCCGATCCCGGTTCGGCGCGACGGTCCATTGATGAAAACGGTTGATTCGCCACTTCATCTCCGTGCCTGCCAGCTCCGCCTCCAAAACTTGCCCGGGCTCCAAGGCGCGAATGCCCTTGTAGAAAGTCGCCGGCGCCGGCACAAAGGTTAGCGCGACAAAGTCACTCAACGCTTGCGGGTCGAGGCTGAAATCGATTTCCGGAAGATGGCGAAGAGCCTGGATTTCGCTGGCAAAGGAAAGCTGGGCCGGGTTCGCCGCAAAAAAGAGGGGCTTTATGCCGAAGCGGTCGCGAGCGAGAAGAAATTTCCTCTGCTTGAGATCGTAGATGGCCAGTGTGAACATCCCCCGCAGCCGGGAGACGAATTTTGCCCCCTCTTCCTCGTACAGGTGAGTTAAAACTTCGGTGTCAGAGCGTCCGCGAAATTGGTGGCCGCGAGCGCGAAGGCCCGTGCGCAACTCGTTATGGTTGGAAATCTCGCCATTGAAGACCGTCCAAACCGTCCCGTCCTCATTGGACATCGGCTGGGCGCCCGCGGGGGAAAGATCGATAATGCTGAGCCGAGTGTGAATCAGCGTCGCATCCGGCCAAGACCGAATCCCGTTCGCGTCCGGCCCGCGATGGCGGAGGGCAGCCGCCAATTTTTCGGCGGTCCCCGATTGCTCCACACCGCGGCCAAACCAGCCAGCTATTCCACACATACCCTAGACTTCTGCCCGCACCTGACTTTTGTCTTCATCTCGCCGAAAACCTATCAATTCGTCATCTGGCGGCGGCCGACGCGCCGGCCTCCATATCCGCTGGCGCGTTGGGGTGACAACGCCGGAGGAAGGTCACATATTTCTCCGCCGCCTGGCTCCAAGTCCGGCCCGCGATCGCTTGGGCTCGGGCCGTCTCGCCCATTTTCCGGCACTTTTCTGGATCACCCAACATGCCCACGATGGCGGCGGCCGTCGCCGAGGGATTGTTCTGCGGCACGCCAACTCCTGTGACTCCATCCACAATGGCCTCAGCCAAACCAGAATCCTTGGAAACCACTGCCGCTTTCCCGCACAAAGCTGCCTCCACCACCGCGACACCGAAGCCCTCCCATTCATCCGCCGTCCGCCGGCTGTTAAGCACAAACAATTCGACAGCGTTGAGCAAACCCACCACCTGCCCGGTGGGCAAGGCGCCGGCAAGATGCACGTGTTTGCGGACACCCAGTTCGTCCGCCAAGGCCAGCAATCTGTCCTTAATGTTGGGCAGACCAACACAAAGATACTGCGCGTTGGGAATATGCTTAAGAATATCAGGCAGGGCTCGAATGACGGTATCTTGGGCCTTTCGGTCGCTCAAAGTGCCCACGGTCATGAACCACCGCCCGTCGCTAGGCGACAATTCCCGGCGCACTGCCTCCACCTCGCTCGGGGGTAACAAACGGTAAACCTCGTGATCCGCCCCATTATGAATCACAATCGATTGGCGCGGTTTTGTCCCCATCTCCAGCAGCCGGTCGAGCGAATACTGGCTAACGCAAACAGTTCCATTTGCGACACTAAAGGCCCGCTTTTTGATCGCCGTCTCCCAAACGCTCGGCCATCGACCATGCTCCACCGCAATCCACGGAATTCCGCACCATTTGGCCAATCCAGCGGTTAAGTAAGCCATCCGGTCGCCGGTGCCAATCAGCATATCCGGCTGGAACCGTCGTGTCTCCTTCACTACCATCCGCCATCTGCCGATCGTTCCTCTCACTGCCCCCTGCATGCTGGAAAGACGCCCCATGGCAAACGGTTGTTTGGCGTTGAATGCCTGGATTTGCCTCTCATCGGCATAGTCTTGAGGTGTCATCACTGTCACCTCGTGCCCCAGCCGATGAAACTCCTTGCACAACTGCCATGCATGAGTGCCGATGCCGCCTGGTCCGGGCGGGAACTCGCTGGAAATCATCAATAGACGCATAAAAGGGACGCCAACCAATCGACCCGTACACGCCCCGACTCGAGTTTAATTCTGGCTGAGAACCGCTGTTTTCTCCGTCGTCTCGCCAGTTTGCGGGGAGGGCTCCAAAGCGGGAATTTGGGGAAATTTTTCTGCCATTTCCAAGGCCTTCTTCAGGCGGCGGCGCAGTTCCATGATCGAACTGGGGAGCATGACGGTGCTGACCGCCACTTTGGCGGCTTTTCTTAGAAAACCACCACGAATGCTAAAAGTGCCGAGAATGCTCTGCCACATCATTTCACGCCGGTGGCCGGCAGGAAAATACCGGCTGGCCAAATACAACTCGCTCGCGCTGTTCAACGCCCGGAGGCGCACATGGTCCCGGCTCATCGCGTACGTCACCGTGCGTGCCTTGTGCTTGCGCAATCCGCCGGAAGGAGCGTGGTGGTGGAGCACGGAAATTCCCGGGTCCAGCACCATGAGCGCGCCCGCCAAATACACCCGCATTCCCAAATCCCCGTCGGCGCGTTGGGCGCGATTGTAAGCCAAATCAAACAAACCCGAGCGCCTCAGAACGTCCCGGTGAATCATCGTGTTGTTGGTGGGAAACACGTCGCTGGCGCGCACCAGGCGGAACTCCGCCGGAAGCTCTCCCGCGCCAACCTCCTCGGCCACGCCGCAAGACACTTCCGCGCCGTACCGCGCCAGCGCCTGAAGGTGGCGGGCGATCAAATCCTTTTCCACCTCGTCATCATCATCGATAAACAGGACGTAATCGCCTCGCGCCATTTGCAGCCCCGCGTTGCGCGAGGTGCATTGCCCCGGCTGGTCTTGGTTAATCCACCTCAACGGCAGATCGCAGAATTCCTTGGGCAAATCGCCCTGGCGCCGCTCCGCCACGGTCTGGTCCACCACAATGATTTCCAGCGGCGGAACGGTCTGCTGGCGAAGCTGGCCCAAAAGCGTTCGCAAATACGGATAACGATCGACCGTCGGCACCAGCACCGTGACTCGCGGCGTTGAAACAAGCGGCGAGGGAGCGGTCAAATTTTGTGGAAGGCCAAGACGCAAAGGCGCGGGCTCCGTTGGGCGTGGAACGGAAACCACCTTGCGCCAGGCACTAATTGCTCCTCCCAAAGGAACAGACCGTGTCATTAGAGAGCGGAACAAAGCCCATCCGCCCCATTTGCGACCAAAGCGATAATAGGCAAAACGCAGTTGGTCTTCGGTGGGCAGATCCGTAACCGCCGCACTGGCGGCCACGGCCTTGCCGCTGATAAGTCTTGGAAAATGCCGAAGCAAGCCCCCGCGGCAAATCCAGCGATGGCCCATTTCCAGCGCGGCGCCCGTCAAGGTTTCAAAACCGGACCGCAAGCCGCCCAATTTTTGCCATACTTCCAAGCGCACCAAACAAGCACGCAGGGAAATTCTCCACGAAGTGGCCTCCATGTCGTCCGGGGGATCGCACGCCAGCATCCATGTGGGAGCCGTGAAATCAAGAATGCGCGGCAACCCGCGGGTTCCGAGTCGAAGTCCTGCGTGCCAGCAATCGCACGGCGAGGCGACCAGACTTTGGATCAAATCCTCGTCCGGCAGGCCTAGCGAGCCATCCCAAAACAACACCGCGACCGGCTGGGAGGGGCCGACCAACTTCTCCATTGCGTGATTGACTGCCGCTATTGACGGCTCCGATGAATGGACTTTTCCCAACGACCAAGCCGGGGGCGGGTCTCCAGACGAAAGCCAGATCAAATCGATTTTGAAATCCGCTTTCACGTTGGGGATAAAATCTTCAATCAACTATCGACAATAGCCGTAACTTATTTGCGCGGCCAATCAGCAACGAAGCATTATTGGCGGGGATCGGTTACGGCGTTTGCCGACGAGCGGATACCTGTGTTGGCGGAACCTCGGGGACTGGTTGGCCGCGGCTGCCGGCAAATAAACGCCACGTCTCCCGGGCGAATTCCGTAAGAAAGGCCGCCGGGCTCTTTGTCCAACTGGTGCATGTCAAACATTTCGACGCTGGCGAAGTATCTCAGGAAGCGATCCTTCACGTCCGCGCCGTAATCCCGATAATGCCCGTTAAGGTCGGTTGTGGGAAACGTCACGGTCGTGTTTCGATTCCATTCCCCGGGGATGGTGATCACCGCGACGCCCTCCGGTTTGAGGATGCGGCTCAATTCCCGAAAAGCCGCCTCATCGTCGGGGATGTGCTCAAGGACATGATTGCAAAGCAAAACGTCGAAGGAGGCCGGGGGAAAACTCAGAGCCTCGATATTTTCCTTCGGATAATCCACATCTTCCACGAAATAATCCGTGGTGCGGTATTCAAGATTCGGCAACTTGAGGAGAACGGTTTTCAACACCACTTCTGGCGCAAAATGAAGCGCCCGCTGGGGGGTGTTGCTCGCGGCAAGAATCTTCGGAATCAACAACGCCAGGCCGCGATGGCGGCTCCGCGAATCGCATTGGGGACAGGAAGAGTGCCAGGCAATGCGCAGGCGGTTGCTCAGATGCACCAGCGAGTGCGCCGCCCGGCCGCAACAACTGCAACGAAAACGCGGCGCGCGCCCCGCCCCAAACCATTGATTGCCCAGGTTCGCCACGCCGACAATGGTCGCGTGGTATGCCTCCCGCAACGCGCCCCGTCCCAATTTGCGCGCCACCTCAATCGCCACCGACGGAACGGTGAAATGCTTTGCCTGACGGAAGCTTCCAGGGTTTCCGCCAAAAACCGGGGGAGTCTGCTTCAAGGGTTCGGGCGACATAAGATTCGGCAAATTTACGGATGTGTGTCCACCGCCACCGGTTCCCGACGGGTCGCGGCATTAGCGGCATCGACAGACCGGCTTCCGGCAAAGACCGAGCGATACAACCGGTCAAACGCGTCAATTTGATCCGCAAGTTGAAACTGTTTCAGCACCCTGCCTCGCCCCGCTTGTCCCATCCGTTGGCGGAGGGCGGGGTCGCGCGCCAGTAACGCCAGTTTCCCGGCCAAAGCCCGCGCGTCGCGCCGCCCCACCACAAAACCAGTCTGTCCGTCCACCACGTTTTCCGGCAATCCGTCCGCGTCCGTGCAAACGACCGGCAACTGCATCGCCTGAGCCTCCAACACCGCGTTGCAAAATCCCTCGGACACGGCCGGGTGCAAAAAAATATCCGCCTCGGACATTTGCTCCCGCACCTGGCGCCGGTTCAAAGCGCCGAGAAAATGGACCTTGTCCCGCACGCCCAATTGATGACAACCAAAAGTCAACGGCTCGGTAAATTTTCCCGCGCCGATAACCCGATACTCGAACTGAACCCCCATTTGTGAAAGAAATTGGGCCGCCTGCAACGCGTGCTCATAACCTTTCTTCCATTCCATGCGTCCGACGCTCAAAATACGGACCGCGCGCCCCGGTGCGCCATCGTTCCGGCCGGCAGCAAGCTCAGCCGGGTTGAAAAATTGGGCGTCAATGGCGGGAGGTATCAGCGCGTGGGATTTGCCTGGGGGGCAACCGCGGCGCAACGCGCGCCGCCATAAATCCTCGCCCAGCAAATGAATGGCGTCGGACTCCCGCCAAACCTCGCCAAAATAATCCGCCACCTCCAATCCCGCATAATTCAAATCATACCCGCGAAAGCTCACCACTGCCTTGCATTCCAGCAGGCCCTTTAACCGCATTCTGCCCACGGCCAGCGCGCCAAACTCAAAATGCACCAAGTCCGGCTTCAGCGCCACGACGGCGGCGTCCAAATAAAGTTCTCGCACTGCTCCAATCCCCTGCCGGCGTGCTCCGCGCGTTAAATACCGGAAGGCGCCTGCTGGATTGCGGCAAAGGCATGACAACGCCGCCACGGGAGTGAGCAATGCGGCCCGCCAC
>CAZMLP010001077.1:0-3516 GCA_964566745.1 uncultured Verrucomicrobiota bacterium
CGGATACCGCCATGGCGGTCAATCCCGAAAGCATGACCCCCACCACCATGGTGAGCCGCCGCGAAATCCAGATGACCCCCGGCGCCGATCTCAGCAACAGCCTGAACATGATCACCGACTACGTGCCCGGCGCCTGGATCACCCACGATCAGCTCCACGTGCGCGGCGGCCACCGTAGGCGCCCTCGCGCGAAATCCAGAAGAGTTTGCGGTCCGCCATCGACAGGCTCTCGTAATTTCCCGAGGGCATGGGAACCGCCATCACGCGCTGGGGCAGGGCGTCCACGTCGATGCTGAAGGCGGGCGGCGGTTTCGGGGGTCTGGGCTTGCGCGGGTTGTTCTGGCGATCGCGCGGCGAGCCGAGATCGGGGTCCTTGCGTTTCGGTTTTTCGACCGGTTTTGGCTCCGGTTGCGACTCGTCCGCCGGCTCGAAGGGAGAGCGCTGGTCCTTCGCCAGCGGCGTGGCATAAATGCGGGCTGTCTTGTCGAAATACGGCTCGGGCTGGCGGGCGCCCCAGGGGCTGGGAACCACCGAGCGCAACGTGCGGTCGGAGAGATAATAGATCCATTTGCCATCGCCGCTCCAGGCGGGCGAGTAGCTGCTCACGCGGTCGCTGGTGAGCGCGAATTTTTTGCCGTCGCTCACGCGATGCAGCCAGATCTGCACGAAGGTGTTGTCCGCGCTGCTTTCATACGCGAGCCATTGGCTGTCCGGGGACCACGTCATGCCGCTGATTTCGCCGACGTTCGAGGCGTCAATTTTCTTGGACGTTTTTTGGCTCACGTTGAACAGCCACAACTCGAAATTTTTGTCGTTGTAGGCGATCCATTTGCCGTCGGGCGAGGGCTCGCCATCGAAGCGGAACACCTTGCCGTCACTGCTGAGTTGCTCGACCTTGCCCAGGCCATTCGCCTGCATTCGCGCGAACTCCAGCTCGCCGCTCTCGTCCGAAAGCGCCATCAGGCTCTTGCCGTCCGGGAGAAATTGGGCCTGGCGATACCGCACTTTTGGCTGGGGGGTGATTTCCACGAACCGGCCCGGCCCCACGGGCGCGACAAAAATCTGCCCGCGCGCGGTCAACACCACTTTGTCGCCCGAGGGCGAGATGTGCGCGGCGGTGACATACGCCATCGGGTTTTTCACCCAGCGCTCGCGCTCCTGGTCGAAGTCCGAGGCCAGCGTGATCGGCACCAGCGCGTCCTTGTCGGCGGCAATGTCGTAGAGATGGATGTCCGCGCCGGATTGATAGACGATCTTGCCATCGCCGAGGCTCGCGCCCTTGGCGTCCTGGCCCTTGAGGCGCGTGTGTTGCTTTTGGTCCCCGCCGTCGGGGTTCATGGACCAGAGGTTCATGGTGCCGTCCCGCTCGGTGAGGTAATAGACCCGGCCCTGCCACCACATGGGATTCAGGCTCACCCCCTCGAAGTCCGCCGTGAGAGGCGTGGCCTCGGGGGCGCCCTCGGTGTATTTCCAAATATTCCGCGCCGTGCCACCGCGATAGCGCTTGGTCGCGCCGCTGTAATGGGGCAAGCGGGTGAAAAAGATCGTTTTGCCGGTGGCGTCGTAACTGCCCTGGCTGGCCTGGCTCAACGGCAGCAAGGTGCTCACGCCAGTGGCCAAATCGAGCGTCGCGAGTTGGGTGTCCGGCAGGGTGGAGCGGCGGGTCGTCGCGTATAGGATTTTGCCATCGGGGGTCCAGCCCGCCACCTCGCCCTCGCCATCAAACGTCCGCCGCACCGGCACTCCGCCCGTCAGGGGCATGGTGTACACCTCGGTCGGCCCCTCGTACTCGGCGGAGAAGGCCAGCGTTTTGCCGTCCGGCGAGATGCGCGCGAATGCCTCCTCGCCTTGGTGGCTGGTCAAACGCCGCGCCACGCCGCCGGTGATTCCCACGCGCCAAAGGTCGCCCTCGGCGGTGAACACAATCGTGTCACCGAAGACGGTCGGAAACCGGTAATACCCGGCGACGCCCTCGGCGGCATCCGCGGCGCGGAGCGGGAAAGCAAGGAAAAGGGTGGCGGCCACGAGGACACCGCCAAGCACCGCCCGGCGGGGCATGAACGAGAAAAAAGTCATCTTGATGGAAAGTTTACGCAAAACGTCAATGTGCTGTTACAGGAAAAGACACCGGACAACAGGATTTTATTCGCGGAACCGCCTTCTTTTTAAAAATCAATCCACATACAAGAACTCGTTCGCGCAGAGCAGCGCCTGGCAATAGGCCATCCAGCGTTTCTCGCGGCCCTCGTCCGCCCCGTTCACCGCGCCCAAACCAAGCTGGATTTCCTCCGGGCGCGCGGCGCGGCCATAAAGAGATTGATAAAGCCACTGCACCCGCGCCTTGTCACCGGCATTTGGCAGGGCGAGGGCGCGATCCGAAATCGCCTTCGTTTGGGCGAGCATGAACGGGTGGTTCAGCAGGAACAACGCCTGCGGCGCGACAATCGAGTCGTTCCGCCGCTCCGCGATGCCAACCGGATCGGGCGCGTCGAACAACATCCGGTAATTGCCGCGGTCCGAGCGGATGGTCATCAGGTAAAGCGTGCGACGCGTGTTGTCGAAGTCGCGAATCGACGGCCCGCCGAGCGTCTCATCCAGCCGCCCCGCGAGCGCGAGCAGGCTGTCGCGCAACGGCTCCGCCTCGAGCCGGCGGCGCGGCGCGTGGCCGAGCAGGCGGTTTTCGGGATCGGCGGCGCGCGTCTTTGGATCCGGCACGCTGGATTGCTGGTAAGTGGCGGAGAGCAGGATCGCGCGGTGCATCGCCTTGACCGACCAGCCCTTGGTGGCGAACTCATGCGCGAGATAATCCAGCAACTCGGGATGCGTCGGGCGCTCGCCGAGCTTGCCAAAATTGTTCGGCGTTCGCACCAAACCCTCGCCAAAGTGCTGTTGCCAGACGCGGTTCGCCATCACGCGCGCGAGCATCGGGTTTTCCGGGCTAGTCAGCCACTGCGCCAGCGCGAGCCTTCCGCTGCCGGTTCCAATAGCCGGGGGATTCGTGCCGGCGATGACCGCCGGAAAGCCGCGCGGAACGATGTCCCCGGGCCGGTCATAACGACCGCGGATCAGCACATGCGAATCCTTGAACCCCTCGTACGCGCTCTGCGGCGTTCCGCCCTCCTGGAATCCATGAGTGACGGGAAAGGGTGTTTGCAAGGTGGTTTGCAGCTCGGCCATTTCCGTTTTGAGCGCGGCGAGTTGCCCGCGCGTTTCCGGGGACAGATTTCCCGGCTGGCCCCGCGTGGCCGCCCAGAAGGGGCTGCGGAAATCGTTGATTTTGCGATAAAGCCTGGTCTCCGGGGTGTCGGTCTTGACGTCTTGCTTCCAAGTGTTGAACGCCGCTTGAAAAGTTTGCGCGGCGGCGTCAATGCGCGCCTTGTCTCCGGCGCGGGCCGCCGCGATCCATTCCGCGAGCGGCGAGCCGGCTGGCGTGTCGCCCGAGCGGTCGTCGGCCAAGTCAAAGAAATGCCACACTTCGCGATGGCCCAGCGTGTCCGCCCGGGGATTCGCCCCGCC
>CAZMLP010001078.1:0-2141 GCA_964566745.1 uncultured Verrucomicrobiota bacterium
ACCCACTGTGGCCATCTCCGGCTCGGCGACCTTCGAGATCACCTTCTCCCGCAAGAACCGCTTCGGCGTGACTCCATACACCCGCTTGAAATGCGCGGCCAGGTGGCTTTGGTCACAAAACCCGAGTTGCGCCGCCACATCCGCGATGCTGGTGTCCGGTCGCATCAGGGATTGCTTGGCGCGCTCCACACGGTAGCGCATCAGGTATTGATGCGGCGCCATGCCCGTCGAGCGTTTGAACATGCGCGCGAAATGGAAGGGGCTGATGCCCACGTGCGCCGCCAGCGTCCGCAAGGAAATGTCCTCCCCCACATGCTGGCGGATGTATTCGATGGCCGAGCGGAGTTGGTATTTGGCCAGGCCGCCGCTGCGGTCGGCGCGGTCCGGGGCGTGCGCGCTGTGTTTGTGGGCTAGATGAACGGCGAGGGCGGTGGCCAAGGATTCGCCATAGAGCCGGCCACCCGGGCAACCCTGCTCGACCTCCGCTTTGAGCGCCAAAATGATCGATTCGATCAAGGGATCGGTGAGGGCCAGTTTCGGCACCAGCTCCAAATTGTGCAGGCCGTCAAACGCCGAGGCGGCGCAGGCCAGGAACTCGCTTTCCAGCGAGACGGAGATCAGCTCGCCCAAGTCGCTGCCGCGGGTTGAGTGGGGCAAGTGGGCGGGCAGAAGGTTGATTTGGCCGGGCTGGAACTCCACCCGGCGCAGCCGGCCGTCAAACTGGCATTCCAGCAAGGCAGGGGTGCCGACTTTCAGAACGGCAAGGTGGTTCATGCAACTCACGTCCACCACCTCAAAGGCGTCCAGCCGGTGGTATTCCAGCAGGACACCATTCCACGGAGAGGAGGCGCTGGAGAGCAGCGGGGCGTCCTCGATTCCAGGCCGAATTCTTCCACTGCGCACCTCGCAGACCATCTCCCGTTTTTTCACAATGTTCATCATATCAAACCCTTGGTTAATCCCGGCTCGTAAAATGCAAACACTCGCGCGGGCTTGTTTCACCCCCGCGAGACTGGCATTCCGGACGAGCGAACGAACAAAGCGAATCGGCAGCCGGGAATATTGACTTTATTTGGAGTGCGGCGGTTACAGTTAATTTAAACATTTTTCGTGGCGAGCTTCTTGGTGGTGCAGTGGAAACCGCGCAATTTTCTTCCAGCAGAAGAAATGCCATCTCCCGGACGCCCTTGCGGCGCAAGACAATGCAACGGACGCATCGCTCGTGCCCTCTCAGGACTCCCCCGAAAAGGGGCAAGCCACTCGCCCCGTGGGGAATAGTAACCATCCAGTTACGTCCTGCGTTCGTCGGAAATGGCGAAGGCCGAATAACGAATGAGAAGAGATTAACCGCCCGGCATTCTGCGTTCCGCCGGGTGCCGGGCACAAATGCCGAACCCCAAACTTTCCGGATCCTCTTTCGTTATTTGTCATTCGGGTTTGGTTATTCCGCCGGCCACGGGATAATGCTGGAATTCCCGCTGGCGCTTCCCTCATCTTGACGCCTCGCGCATGAGTGCCGCTGGCTCGCATCTCAAAGACCTGGATTACTCCGTCGTGCAGCAATGCATGCACTGCGGCCTGTGCCTGCCCACTTGCCCCACCTACGACGCCACCAAGCTCGAGCGCAACAGCCCGCGCGGCCGTATCGCCCTCATGCGGGCCATTGCGGATGACCGTCTCGAACCGACCGCCGCGTTCGCGGACGAGATGTATTTCTGCCTCGGGTGCCTCGCCTGCATGACCGCGTGCCCGGCGGGCGTGAATTACGCCGAGTTGTTCGAGCATGCGCGCGCCGAGGCCGAGCAAAGCAGGGTGTTGGACTCATCCCGGCGCTCGATTATTCGCGCTTTCACGCTCCGCTGGCTTTTCATGGACCAGCACCGCCTGCAATTGCTCGGTGGCGCGATGCGGCTCTATCAGCAATTGGGCCTCCAAACATTCCTCCGGCGCAGCGGCCTGCTTCGTCTTTTGCCCCGACGGTTGCGCGAGCTGGAGGCCATGACACCCCCGATTCAGACCGCCTTCTCGGCTGATTTGATACGTCCTCTCACTGCGGCGGGCGGCGAGCGGCGTTATCGGGTGGCGTTGCTCACCGGTTGCGCGCAAGACCTGATTTTCAGCGATGTGAACCGCGACACGGC
>CAZMLP010001079.1:0-2061 GCA_964566745.1 uncultured Verrucomicrobiota bacterium
TCCTCGACAGATCGCTGGCGGATATGCCTCGTCGTCGCTCCGCGCCCAAAGGTAAAATTCCGCTCAGCGGCGGCATCCATTGTTTTTTAACGGGCTGCTATGGCCGGCGGGGAGGAATTTTGCTTTTCCTCCTTCGTGGCCCGGCACCACCATAGTGAACATCCATTTCACTTACCCCTAATCGTATCACGCGCGTCAAAGACTCCGTTGACTGTGTTGACTCTATTGGTTCAGGCAACCCCCGTTTTCTGACGGAACCCGCTTGGCTCCAAATGAATCCGGAAATTTTGAGATTTTGGTTAGAATTTTGGAAAAGGCGGGCATTTGGGGGAAGACCCGCACCAGCAAAAGCGGGATTTGGTGGGAACAGAACAACACACAGAACTATAGCTTCGATAAACAAGTCCTACCGTAGTTTTGGACTGTTGCTGCCGCCTTGGAGCCTGTCTGAAAATCCCCCCACGGATCGGCGAAGCATTCGGTATTGATGAGGCCTCAAGTGCTGGCGCACGGCCAAGTTTCGCCCCACCGGGTTTACGAGGCCGGCGCGACGTTGGAGACCCCGGACGCGTCAGCGACGCGTCCCATCGCACGGCCACACTTTTTCTGGATGTTCTCTACCGAAAAGCCATCCGCGAGCAACAATGGGTGGAGGTGCAAATGCGTGGCCAAACCTTCGCCCCGCCGGCTTGCGAGGCTGGCGCGAGGTTCAAGCACCCAGTGGATTATGGTGCCACTGGCTCGCGCGGACGGTTCAGCGAACCATCCCTACCGGCGCGTGGTTTTGCCGCGCGCTCTGGCCAGGCTGTCACGGACGCGACGGAATTCGTCAGGGGGGCTTCGTCACTGCCGTCTCGCCTTTCGACGTGACTTCGGGCAGGGTTTGGGTGTCACGTGACCGATGCTCCGTCAACCACACCGTCCGCGCGCGCCACTGACTGGCTCACGCCCGGTCGTTTTGGCGCGTTGCTGGCACTGTTCATTTTTGCGGCTTACCCGGAAGTGGTGCTGGGCCAGCAGACTTTCTTCTTTCGCGATTTCGGTTTTTTTGGCTATCCGCTCGCGTTCCACCACAAGGAGAGCCTCCTGCGCGGCGAGATTCCGCTCTGGAACCCGCTGAGCAATTGCGGCCTGCCGTTTCTGGCGCAATGGAACTCGCTCGTGCTTTATCCCGGCTCGCTGATTTACCTGCTGTTGCCGCTTTCCTGGTCGCTGGCGATTTTCTGCCTTTTTCACCAATGGCTGGGTGGCCTGGGCATGTTCTGGCTATTGCGGCGCTGGACGGGAAGCAACTTCGGCGCGGCCATCGCGGGGGTGAGTTATGCCTTCGGCGGTTTGCTGCTCAACAGCCTGATGTGGCCGAACAATGTCGCGGCGTTCGCGCTCCTGCCGTGGGTCATTGGGTGGACCGAGCGGGGCTGGCGCGAGGGAGGAAAAGCGTTGCTCGCGGCGACGGCGTTGGGAGCGGTCCAAATGCTCAGCGGCGCGCCCGAGGTGATCCTGTTCACCTGGCTGGTCATCGGCGTGTTTTGGGCATTGGCCCTGGTGAACGAGCGGTTCGAGCGGGGCGCGCGCGCGGGACGCCTGGCGCTGAATGTCCTCTGGGTCGCCGGACTTTGCGCCGCGCAACTCCTGCCGTTCTTGGACCTGCTCCTGCATTCGCAGCGGGACACGAATTTCGCGCATGGCACCTGGTCCATGCCGCCGCTTGGCTGGGCGAACCTGCTCGTGCCGCTGTTCCACTGCTTCGCGGCGAACCAGGGCGTCTTCTTCCAATACGAGCAATGGTGGACCTCGTCCTACTACATCCCGGTCGGCGCGGTGTTGCTCGCGGCGCTCGCGGTCTGGCGCGTGCGCGAAAGGCGCGTCTGGATATTTGCGGTATTGCTGTTGTTCAGCTTGCTGATGGCGCTGGGAAACAACGGTTTCCTCTACCCGGCGCTGAAGGGGGTGCTGCCGTTCCTCGGCTTTCTCCGCTATCCGATCAAATTTGTGATCCTGGCCCTCTTCTGCCTGCCCGCGCTGGCGGCGTACGGGCTCACGGCGATCGAGCGGCGGCTC
>CAZMLP010001080.1:0-17115 GCA_964566745.1 uncultured Verrucomicrobiota bacterium
ATCGACGAGGAAACGTTCGAGGCGCACGCGGACACGATTTTCGAGCAGGCGGAGAACCGTCTCCACGCGCAAAAGGCCATTCTCAACTGGCTGGTGACGTAGGCGAAAGCCGGCCACCCGTCATTGGCAACCCGCCAAGGGCCTGCCGATCTCCCAGTGGTGCCCGAAAGGATCGACCACACGCCCCAAACGCCAGCCGTATTGATCGGCGACCGGCCACACTTCTTTCGCCCCGGCAACGACGGCGCGTTGGAACGCCGCGTCCGGGTCCGCGACGACCATTATGATCCGCGTGGTGCTGCCGCCCAGCGACTCAGGACTGAAGTTGGCGTGTTGCGGCGACTCATCCGCGACCCAAAACTCCGCGCCATCCACCGAGAGTCGCGCCACCACCTCGCCGCTTTCACTCTCGATTTTGAACAGTTCCACCGCCCCGAACGCGTTCCGGTAAAACTCGAGCGCGCTTTTGCCCCGGCGCACAGAGAGCATGGGCGCAAGGGCGGTTTTCGGAGAACCAGATGCAGAGGGCGTTTCGCTCATGAGAGGAAGGGCTTGAAATTGGTCGGAACGAATGCTCGCAAATTTCCGGAGCGTCGCAACGAAAGTTTCACTTCCTCACTGGCACGGATCGCCGGCGCGAGGCGAAAGGTCCCGATAGTAATATGTGGTGCTGCACGGCTCACCGTCGGGCATCAGCGCGAATCGGGGAATGTCTCCCACGCGCGTCCAGCCCAGCCGCTCGTACAAACGCGCGCCATCGCCGCCGGTGACAGCATCGAGCACTAATAAAGTTCTGCCACACTCGCGCGCGGTTGCCTCGGCGGCTTGCATGAGCGCGGCGCCGAGTCCGCGCCGCCGCGCCCGGCGATGCACCAGCATTTTGCACAGATCCGCGCGATGGGGCTGGTTCTCCGGCAGATTCAGCACAAGCTGCACCGTGCCGCAAATGCCTTGCGCATCCTCCGCAATCAGTAACGCTCGCTCGCCCCTTGTCACTCCCTCCGCCACATCGCGCCAAAAGGCGATGGCCCGCTCGCGAGACAATGGATGCATGAAACTCACGGACGCGCCGCCCGCGACGCAATCGATCAGCACATTCGCCAACTCGTTCAGTTGGACATCATCCATTGACCGCAAACGGCGCGGAGACCAGAGATTGGTGTTCATCGGCGGGAAAAGGTTTCGGAAACCATCACCACGAGGTAACGGGCCGGTTTTTGGCCCGGATTGTGAAACATGGTGGGACCGTCGAGTTGCATGGCCAGGCAATCTCCCTCCCGCAATTGATGGCGCGCCTCGCCCACGGTAATGTCCATCGCGCCCGCCAAAACCCAGATTTGCTGGAAGACGCGGGTGTCGCGCGCGCCGCTCTCGAACGCCACGCGCGCACCCGGCGGAAAATGCACCTCCACCAGTTGCATGGGTTGCGGAACACCCGCTGGTGAGAGATTGCGGCGGACATAACCCGAGGCCGGATCGCGCCATTCCGGCTGCCGGGCTCGACGTGTGACCGGTTCGCCCGCGCCCTTCGCGCTGGCCGAGTCATCGAACAACGAGGCCAGCACCACGCCCAAGCCCCTCGCCACCTTCTCCAGCACCACGGCGGTGGGACTGGACTCGCCCCGCTCGATCAAGGAAAGCATCGAGCGGCTGACTCCGCTCTGGGCGGCCAGGGTGGCCAGTGAAAAGCCGCGTCTGGCGCGCAATTCGCGCACCCGGTTCGCGATGCGTTGGTTCAAATCGCGCTCCTCATCTTTCATAATGGACGTTTCATCCAATATATTAGAATCGAAGTCAAGATTTGCGTTTCCTTCCAAGGATCAAGCGGTGAGTTTTTGCCGGTAAATCGGAAAGCGCAGAAAGTTTGTCGGATTTCTCCGGGAGGTGGCGTTATCCTTGGTGAAATGATCGCGAATGACCTGGATTTGCTCTGGCAGTTTGCCCGCGAGCAATCGCAAGAGGCCTTCACCGCGCTGGTGAACCGGCATCTCAGCCTGGTTTATTCCGCGGCCCTCCGGCAGGTGCGGTCGCCGCATCTGGCCGAGGAGGTTTCCCAAACGGTCTTCACCCGGCTCGCGCGCGAGGCGGCCCGGCTCAAGCCGGACACCATCCTCACCGCGTGGCTCTACACCGTGACCCGTCACGCGGCGCTGGACACGCTCCGCGGCGAGGCCCGGCGGCAGGCCCGCGAGCAACTTGCCTTCCAGATGAGCGACACGAACGACCCGTCCGCCGACTGGCGCCACATCGAGCCGGTGCTCGACGAGGCGATGAACTCCCTCGACGAGACGGATCGCGCCGCCCTCCTGCTCCGCTATTTCGAGAACCAGTCCCTGCGCGAGATCGGCCTGGCGCTGGGCGCGAGCGAGGACGCGGCGCAAAAGCGGGTCAGCCGCGCGCTCGACCGGTTGCGCGAGTTTTTTGCTCAACGGAAAATCACGGTCGGCGCCAGCGGGCTGGCCGCCTTGGTATCCGCGAATTCCATTCAAGCCGCGCCCGCCGGTTTGGCCGCCGCCGTCGCCACCGGGGCGCTGGCCGGCATGACCGCCGCTGCCACTTCCGCCACTGTAACCATCACCTCAGCCATTGCCATGACCGCCATCCAAAAAGCCATTGTCGGAGCCGTGCTCGCCGTCGCCATCGCCGGCGGGTTGTACGAGGCCAGCCAGGCGCGCTCCTTGCGCCAGCAAGTCCAGTCCCTCCAGGAGGAGCAGAAGCGCCTGCTCGTGCTAAACGCGCAAAAGATCGCGCCACGCCCGGAGCCGGCCACCAGCCGCCCGGCCGAGGACAGCGCCGTGAAAACCAAACCCGGCGAGACATTAAAGCTCCGCGGCGAGGTGTCGCGCCTCAAGCAGGAGAACGCGGCCATCAGCTCAACGAGCGGGTTGAGCAAACTCACCGCGAATCCCGAGGCGAAGAAGATGATGCGCGAGCAGCAAAAGGCCGCGATGAGCGCGCTGCACAAGGAGTTCGCGACCAAGCTGAAGCTCGCGCCGGAGCAGACGGAAAAGCTCAATGACATGCTCGCCGACTACATCATGGACAACGTGGACAAAGTGACCGAGGTGTTGCGGGACAAACCCGCGCCGCAGCAAATGGACGGGATTTTCGCCGCGCAGGAGGCGGCGTTGCAGGAAAAATTGCAAGCGATGCTGGGCGCGGACGGCGCGGCGCAATACCAGGAATACTCCCAAAAACTCCTGAGCAACGTCACCGGCATGCAGTTCAAGGACATGCTCTCCGGTGACGACTCGGCCAAGAAGGAAAAGGCGGGCCAGATCACCCAAATGATGTTGCAGGCGACGCAAGCCGCGCTTTCCGCCGCCGGATTGCCCGCGGACCACCAAACCTTGCCAATGCTGGATTTCCGCAATATCGCCTCCGAGGCCGCAGGAGATCGCAGCCTCGCGCTCATGGAGGATATTTACAATCGCGCGGCCGCGAGCGCGGCGAGTTTTCTCAGCCCGGAGGAATTGAAGAAATTCGAGGAGCTCAAGCAAGCGGCGCTCAAGAACAACCGCTACGCGCTGACGCTCAACCGCTCGTTAATGGCGCCGATTGGAAATTAAGACCACCATTCGCCAGTACGGCGCAAGGCCAGCCGGGACAAAGCGGCTGGCCCTGCAAGGCATAGCAACAATGCGAGCGTGGTTGAGGTTCACTAGGACCGCGCGCGCCGCTCTTCTTATAGCAGTTTTTCGCCAAAAAGCAAGGCAACCCGGACAAAATTCGCGCTTGTTTTGCCCCCGTGCGCCTGACCATCGGCCTTCAGGCTTTTTGCAAGTGCGTCTGCGTTGGATATTTCGCCTGCAACCAGGCGTCAATGCCGCCCAGCAACGGCCGGGCATGGGGAAACCCCCGTTTGCGAAGCTGGATCGCCGCCTTGGCACTGCTCACCTCGTTGGGGCAGGCGCAGTAGAGAACCACCTCGCGGTCGTGGGGAATTTCTGGCTGCCAGGCGGGAAGATCGTCCAGGCTCAAATGCTCGGCCCCCTGAATCATCGCGGGATCCTGCTGCAGTTCCGTCAGGCCGCGAATATCGAGAATGATGACCTTCTCCCCGGCGTCTTGTTTGCGGCGCAGCTCCTCCACGGTGATTCGCTCCATGCGCAGATCGTTCAACAACCGTCGCCGCTCGAAATATTTATAGCCGATGTAGATCGCGACGCAGCCGAAGAACACCGCCAGCGCGCCGTGGCCGAGCGACCCGAGCGCCTCCGTGATGCTGTTGATCTGGTTGCGAAACAACGCGCCCAGCAAAAGAAAAGAGCCGCCGTAGAGAAGCGATCCCAGGCCGTCAAACCAAAGGAAGCGCGGCGCCGTCACTCCAGCGTAACCGGCCAGCGGGGGCAACAATGTGGACAAGCCCGGGACGAACTTTCCCATCACAATCCCCTTCATTCCATATTTCGTGAAGAGGTTGCTTGTTTTGCGAATGCACGAGTCCGGTTCGAGCGAGATTCGGCACAACAAGCCCAGCACCTGTCTCCCCCCGCGCCGCCCCAGCGCGAACCAGATCGAGTCCGCCAACAGGGAGCCGATGACGGCGGCAAACAAAGCCACCAGCCCGCTGACCTTTCCGGAGCCGGCCAAGGCCCCCGCCGCCAGCAGCCAGGGCGCGGCCGGGAGCGGAAGGCCGATTTGCTCGACAAACACCGCGCCAAACACCACCCACGCGCCGTGGTGCTCCAGAAATTGAAATGTGTCGTTCATTGTCGCGCCGGCAACCGCCCGGAGCATCGAGCGCCCGGTCCGAGGAGTCAATTCACGCCGCCGGTCCGCGCTTATTACGTTGCGGCTGGTTTCAAACCTGCCGAGAATTACGTAAAAGCAGGATTCTATGAAAAAGGTCAACACGAACGGGCTGCCGGAGGAAACCTTCTCGTCGCCCAAAGGAAAATTTGCCTGGGCGGGCAAGGAAGTCTCGGAGGCGTTGGGTCGAAACCCGCGCTCCACGGACCTGATGGAGCGCCATCCATTTGATGTGGAAATCCTCCGCGTCGCCCCCGGCAAGATTCCCTACCCCTATCACCTGCACAGCGCGCAGTGGGAATTCTATCACATCATTTCGGGGACCGGCGCAGTGCGGCATCAGGAGGGAACCACGCCCGTCGGTCCGGGCGACGCCTTTCTCTTCAAACCAAACGAGCCGCATCAGATCATCAACAACGGCACGGAAGACTTGGTCATCTATGTCGTGGCGGACAATCCGGTCGGCGAGTCGGTCTATTACCCGGACAGCAAGAAGTGGGGCGTGCGGTCACCGGAGCGCCGGGTGTTTCGCGGCGAGCCGCTCGACTATTTTGACGGGGAGGAGTAGGCCGCGCGCTGGAATGCTTTCCTCACTTCGGCCATGTGGTCACGGTGTCCGCAACATTTTTGCCACAACCGGACCACACTGCTCGAAATGACGAGTGTTCCATGTGAACAACTTTTGCGCGCCGAATTTGACGGCGCAAGCGGCCAGCACCCCGTCATATGCAGTGCCGCCAGCCACGCCGTGCCCGGCGTTGTCGATAGTGAGACGCCTACCCATACTGGTATGTTAATTAGGGTTTTCCCATTTGCAAATGGCATTTACAAATCTCCGGAAAAGCAACCACGTCGGGGAGCGCTTCAGATCTCTCCCCCGAACAGGTGATGGCTCAAAAATGGAATGGCAAACCGGCTTCCGCCCAATAAACACAGCCTCGGTGCACAATGCCTTGCGAGCAAATCGCTGCCAAACAGTTGCAATAATGACATCTGTTCGTAACACGCGGTCGGCAATGTCCGCCCCGCATGACGTTTACCGGACGCCTCTTCTTGAGCGAAATGACACTCCCGCCTTCGGCCGAGTGGAGCCTTTCCCAAGTGGAGTGGGTGTTCGCCCGGGTGTGCGATGGCGTTGGTTATTTTTTTGTGGACTCAGCGGTCCAGCCGCTGGCCTCCGGGGATGCCTTGCTCGTCGGGCAACCCGAGGGCGCCGAATTCCGGGCCAGCCAGTTAGGGTCGCTGCGCATTGCTTATTTCTGCCTCAATACCGACCGGCTCACCGGGCTCCTGACCCTGCCGGAACGCCAGCGTCTCGCTGATCTTGCCCAAGCCCGGCCCCGTCTCCGCTTCTTCGCCTCGGACCAAGCCCTGGCCCGCCAGTTTGGCGCGCTGGGTGACCTCGCGCGCGGCAGCAACTCGCTCGGGTTGCGACTGCAATTGCTGCAATTGTTCTCCGCCGCCCTCGCCGAGGAAATGGCCCCCAAGGCCGCGCCGGAGGGGGCGCGGACCGTGGGCGCGCGGGAGCGGTTCCGGGAAATGATGGAGTCGCTTGCCGAGGCCGATTTTTGGGGCTGCTCGGTCGGTGACCTCGCGGACCGTTGCGGTTGCAGTGAACGGCACTTCAGCCGGTTGTTTCACGAGCGCTTCAGCCAGTCCATCCGCGCCCGCCAGATCGATTACCGCCTCAAGCGCGCGCGCCAGCTTTTGGAAAGCTCGGAAACCAAGATCATCGACATCGCCCTCGAGTGCGGCTACCGGCACCTCGGCCTGTTCAACACCGTGTTCAAGCAGCGCTTCGGAATGACACCCTCCGAGTGGCGCCGCCGCGCGACACTGAAGCGCCGCCCCGCCCGTCGGCTTTTGGCCACCGTCGTCATGGCCAGCCTGCTGCTCGCCGCCGGCCTCGCCTGCGTCGCCGACGAGCCGCCCGCCAACACGCCGGCCCCGGCACCCGCCTCCGCGCCAGCCGCGGCCCCGGCCTCCACGAACGCGCCGACTTTCGAAGTGAAGGGTTACGCGGTCGAGGGCAACACGCTTCTCACCCAACCGCAGCTCGACAAGATTCTCAACGACTACACCGGCAAGGCGGTGACCTTTGAGCGAATTCGCGCCGGCTTGACCGAGTTGCAACTCGCCTATCGCGGACGCGGCTATCCCACCGTTTCCGTGACCTTGCCACCGCAACAGCTCACGAACGGCTACGTGAAGGTAAAGGTGATCGAGGCGAGGCTCGTGGACATTCAGGTGACGGACAACCGTTACTTCTCCTCGAATAACGTCATGCGGGCAATGCCTTACCTGCGGACAAACATCCTGCTCAACAGCCACCTTCTCCAGCACGACCTCGACGAGGCCAACGCGAGCCGCGACCGCCAGATCTACCCCACGCTGGGGCCGGGGCCGGAGCCGGGCACCACCGCGCTGACGTTGAAGGTCAAGGACCGCCTGCCTTTGCACGGCAAGTTCGACGTGGACAACCAGTCCACGCCCGGGACGCCGCCGTTGCGCATGAATTTTGCGCTGCAATACAACAACCTGTTCCAGCAGGAGCAGCAGGCGGGCATCCAGTATAATTTCAGCCCGGAGGCGATGCGGGAGGGCGGCGATAAATTGCCGTGGCGCTTCTTCGAGCAGCCGCTCGTGGCCTCCTACAGCGCGTTCTATCGCATCCCGTTGACAAAGGACAATCCGGTCGCGCCGGGGCAAGACAGCGGTGGCAACTTTGGTTATAACGAGGTGACCCGCCAATTCGTGGCACCGCCGCCCAGCGGCCACACCGAATTGCTTTTTTACGCCTCCCGCTCGGACATCGATTCCGGCGTCAAATTCGCCCCGCCCTCCGTGCTCACCCCGGACCCGTTCCGCACGGAGATTCAACCGGTGGGCCAGGATTTGACGGTGAACGAGAACGTCGGCCTGCGGCTCATGACCTCGCTGCCCGAGGTCGCCGGGTTCCGCCAATCGTTGTCCGCCGGGCTCGATTTCAAGAATTACCGGATCGGCAGTTTTAACACGAACTTCGCGATCACGACGATCACCACCACGAACAACAGCCAGCCGCAGTTTAACACCACGACCACCGAGCTGGACCATCGCCTCTCGGTCAACTCGGTGATGTACCTGCCGTTCACGGTGCGGTGGGATCTCAATCGTCCGGACAAATGGGGCAGCACCTCGCTCGACTTGAGCAGCAGCGTCAACGTCGGCGGCCTGCTGGATGGGGACAAGGAGTTCCGCCGGGTGACCTACTCGCCCAAGGCGGACTCGACTTATTACACTGGAACCGCCGGGCTGACCCGTGTGCAGCGCCTTTACGAGGATTGGAACTTGCTGGTTCACGCAGATGGCCAATGGGCGAGCGGGTCGCTCCTCAGCAACGAGCAATTCGGCCTCGGTGGAACCGGCGGCGTGCGTGGTTACCGGGACGGCCAGGAATACGGGGACAGCGGCTGGCGCGTCATGTTCGAGCCACGCGCGCCGGACGTGGACATCGGTCTGGTGGACACGATGCCCGCGCACTTCCGCAGCTCGATCTTCGTCGATTTTGGCCAGCGATATTTGCTGGAAAACTCGCCTGGTCGCTCGGGTTCGCTGTCGATGCTCGGCACCGGCCTGAGCGCCGCCTGCTCGATTGGCGAGACATTCGACCTTCGCCTCGCCGCCGCGTGGGCATTGATGGAAGTGCCGGGCGTGAGCGTCGGCAGCATGCGGCTCTATTTCACCATCGGCGTGCAGTTCTAATCTCCCGGCAATGAAGCAGGCTTATCATTCGGCGAGGAAAAGGGATGGCTCGGCAGGAGCCGCTCCCTTCTTGCGTGTGCTCCAACCCGGTCCGCGAAGCCTTTGCGCAACAAGACCGACACATGGCCGTAACTGATATGTCACACACTGTTACTTTCCAGCGTCCGGTGTCCTTTCTAGCGTGTGAAATCGCTCGCTCGGTTCGCGCATGACCATCGTCAAACACAAAACCGCCCGTCGGCATTTGTCACGTCCGTCTCGTTCGGCAGGACGGTTCTCTCCTTTGTTTTCCTCCTGGCGTCTGGTCTGGCTTGGCGTGGGCGCGCTCTGGCTGCCGGTCGATTCCATCGCGAATCCCGTCGGCATGACGGTTCAAAGCGGGCAGGCCACCGCCGTCGCGAGCGGCTCGCAGCTCAACATCACCGCCTCGGCCAACGCGGTGCTCGACTGGAAGAGCTTTAACATCAATCCGGGCGAGACCGCGCGCTTCATCCAACCGTCGGCGCAGTCTGTGGTGTGGAACCGGATTTTTGACCAGAACCCCTCGCAAATTCAGGGCAGTCTTGCCGCGAACGGTTTCGTGGTTCTGTTCAATCAGAACGGATTCTTCTTTGGTCCCAATTCAACCGTGCAGGTCGGCGGCCTGCTGGCCACGACGCATCCGGTCAATCCGCCCAACCTTGGAGGTGGCGGCATGTGGCAATACAACGGCCTGCCGCCAACGGCGAGCATCATCAATTACGGGCGCATTGCCACGCCCGAGGGCGGCTCGGTTTTCTTGATCGCCGACCATGTCGCGAACGAGGGCGAGATCAACACACCCGGCGGAAACATCGGTCTCTACGCGGGCAAGGAAGTCGAGGTTTCCGACCGCCCTGACGGTCGCGGTCTCAGCGTGAAGGTGAAGCTCCCCACCGGCTCGGTGGACAACAAGGGCAAGCTGATTGCCGATGCCGGCCAGATTCTCGCGCAGGCGCGCGTCATCAACCAGGATGGCATCGTTCAGGCCAACTCGGTGCGCGAGCACAACGGCGTCATTGAACTAGTCGCGGCGGACAATCTGGCGCTCGGCCCAAATTCGAGCATCTCGGCCAGCGGTGACATCACCGGCCCCAGCGCGGGCGGCCAAATTACTTTGCGCTCGGAGAACACGCTCTCCGACAGCGCCGATTCCACTATCAACGCCAGCGGAGGAAAAGAGGGGGGCAACGGGGGCGATGTTGAAATCAGCGCCCCCCGCGTCGCCACGATTCAATCCGCCATTGACGGCCACGCCGCGACCGGCTGGCTCGGCGGCGGGTTGACATTTGATCCCACGGACGTCGTGCTGTCCAACTCGGGCACTGGCTCGGCCCCGAACGGCACGGTGAACGCGGGTGACCCGCCGGACACGCTCACGCTGAACATCAACTCGGCGTTCACCGGCTTCTCGAAAATTTCGATTCAAGCGACGCGGGATATCACGCTCTCCCCGTTCACCACCTGGGATCTGGCTGGCAGCACTGGCATTAGCGCCCCGGGCAGCCTGCTCTCGCTGCAAGCGGGCAGGAACATTGTCCTGGGTGATAATGGCCGGATCGTCGGGGGCTCGGGATGGTCCGTCCGCATGGTGGCCGGGGCTGACTTTAATACCCCCACTGGCGTGAAGTCCGGCACAGGCAGCATTTTCTTCAACAGCGCCGCCAACGGCAATGGCAACGGCTCGCTGGAGACTGCCGACGGCAATATTGATCTTTTCGCCGGCAAGGACGTGCAAGTGGCGGGGGGCTACGTCCGGGCGAACGCGGGCGGCAATGTTTCCATCACCACGGCGGCGGGTGACGTGAACGCGGGCACGAAGGGTGACTGGTATCAGTTCACGCGACTGGGATCGGTGATTAGCCAGAACGGCCTCGGCGGCATCACCAGCGTGGGCGGGGATGTCTCCATTAACGCGGGCGGCAACATTACCAGCATCCTTCCTTACTCGGGTGTTTATGGGCAGGGCGATCTCACGCTCAAGGCGGGTGGCCAGGTGATTGGCCGGTACTTCTTGTACGGCGGCACGGGCCGGATCGAGGCGGGCACGGACGCGGGCGCGGCGTTTAACCCGCTCACCTTGGCCATGATCGGCGGCCATTGGGACGTCAACGCCCACCGCGACCTCTTCCTCAACGAGGTGCTCAATCCGAATGGAACGTTTAACTCGAACCGGCAAACAAGCGGCGCGCGGGTCAGCTTCCAGTTTGACTACGCCCCGGACGCCTCGGTCAGCCTCACCGGCGGCCACTCGGTGCAATTGCTCGGCTCGAACCTTTCCCGCACCACTGGCAACCGTGACTTGTTGCCGGTTTATCCGCCGCAACTTGAGATCAATGCCGGCTCCGGCGGCGTGGTTCTGGGCAACGAGCTGACGCTCTACCCCTCCTCGCTGGGCAACCTGAAAATCACGACCACAGACGGCGGCTCGCTCACCAGCACACCGGGCAATTTCTACCAGTTGGTGATGTCCGACAGCGGCAGCGCGGATTACAAGACCTTCGCCTTCGACCACGCCAAGTCCCCGCTGCACCTCAGCGATCCCAACCCGGTCGAGATCGACATCAGCGGCAACGTCGAAAACGTCTTTCTACGCATGCCGAAGGCCACGGAAATGACCATAGGTGGAAACACGCTCAATTTCAGTTTCGAGGGACAGAATCTCTCGGTCAACGACGTCTCCAAGATCGACATCACCGGGAACTTCTCGAATCGCGGCAATCGCACCTCCGTCACGCTCTCGGCGCCCGCGATGGAGGGCGTGCTCGACTCCATCTACGCCGCAAATCGCGAAATTGCCCCCAAGGTGCAATATGATCCGGCCACCAAGAAGCTCACTTTTATCGGCAAAATGACGGCGGCGGAACTGGATTACCTGCTTCACCCGCTCGTTCAGTTGGTCGATCCGAACCTCGGCCCGCAAGTGGACGAGCGTGGCAACCCCCTTTACGTCCTCGCGGTTTACACCGCGGATGAGGCCGGGCTGCGCGCGCTCTACGCCGCCACTCAGGACATTCCGGAGACCGGCCTGGCCTCGAATGGCCTTCAGATTGGCGGGCCGGGCAAATTCGAGGTCTCCGCGCACAATCTCGACCTCGGCATCACCAAGGGTATCCGCTCCGTCGGCCCATTGTTAAACAACAACCTCGCGGCGGTCTCGGCGACGGGTGCTGACGTTGACGTCCATTTGACCGGCAACCTGGAAATGACCGCGTCGCAAATCGCCTCGTTCAACGGCGGCGCGATCAGCGTGGACAGCCTTGGCTCGCTGAACATCGGCGGGCAACTCCAGTTCAGCAGTGATGACACGCCGAAGGGCATCTTTACCACCAGCGGCGGCAACGTCTCGGTGACCGCCACCGGCAACGTGAACGTGAACGGCTCCCGCATCGCCTCTTACAACGGCGGCAATGTGACGGTCGAGTCGCGCGAGGCGGACGTGAACGCGGGCGAGGGCGGTCTTGGCTCGGTGAGCATATTCCGAACGGTGGTGGATCCCGTCACCGGCAAGGTCAACATTAGCTCCACCACTATTCCAGGCAGCGGCATTCTCGCCACGGCGCTGGAGGATTCCCCGGACGCCGTTGGCAACATCACGGTCAAGGCGGGCCGCGACATTCTTGCCAGCCGGGGCGGCGTCATCCAGCTCGCCTTCAACGCGCGCGGCACGGCGGATTCCTCGGTGAAACTCCTCGCCGCGCGAAACATTGACGCCAGCAACTCGGGCGTCATCGGCGGCAACGTCAGCCTGGAGGCCAGCGGCGACATCAAGGGCCTGGTCATCGCCACGCGCAATATCGACATCACCGCCCAGCAAAATGTCTCCGTCACGGCCGTAGCCCAGGGCGGCGTGAGCATCAGCGCGAGCGGCAATGTCAGCGGCTCGGTGATCGGCGGTTCGGGTGTCTCGGTCAGTGGTGGCTCCATCACGGCCGCGCTGGTCTCGGCAAACGTCAGCACCTCGGGGGACGCCAGCGCCGCGAGCATTGGCACGCCACAAGTGGCCGCCGCCCGCTCCGAGAGCAAGCTGGCCGACAGCGCGGACAAGACTGTCGCTCAAAACACGAAGCCAGCCACGCTCGAGGACGACAAGGACGAAAAGAAAAAGAAACCCGTGCTCACCCGCAAAACGGGCCGGGTCACAGTCATTTTGCCCAACCAATAAATATTTATGGAACCACTCAGCCTCACACCCATTCTTGCCAGCGGGGCGCTCCAGTTCGCCTTCGAGAAGGCGACCGTCGAGGGTAAAATCACCATCTCCGCCTTGGTGCTCGTCTCCATGTTCAGCTGGACGGTGATCATCACCAAGATCCGCCAGCTCTACAAGGCGCGCACGGCGGCAAAGAAATTTTTTGCCGCCTATCGCGAATCGCGCGACCCGCTCGAGCTGGCGCGCAAGAAGCAGGAGTTTGACGGCGCCCCCGCCTACGAGCTCTACGCCAACGGCGCCGAGGAGGCGGAGTACCAGCTCAAGAACAACCCGGTGGTGGTCAATGGCGAGAAGCGCATGAGCCATCCGGGCTTTGAGTCCGTGCGCGTGGTGCTCGAGCGCACCGCCGGCTCCGAGGCAATGGCCCTGGAGAAAGGAATGATTGTCCTCTCGACCGCTGTCGCGGGCGGCCCGTTCATCGGCCTGCTCGGCACCGTCTGGGGCGTCATGGAGACCTTCGCGGGCATCGCCAAGGCCAATTCCGCCAGCCTCACCACGATGGCGCCCGGTGTGGCGGGCGCGTTGATCGCGACCGTCATCGGCCTGCTGGTCGCCATTCCGGCCATGTTCGCCTACAACTTCATGGTCACCACCATTCGCGCGATCACCCAGGAGCTGGACGGCTTCGCCTCCGAGTATGCCACCGCCATCGAGCACAAGTATGTCGATAATCGCGCCCTCGCGGCGGAGATTTCAGACGCGCTCAAGGCGCAGCGCGAGCCGGTCTTGTCCTGATCGATTTCCGCCCGGCGCATGAAGAAGTGCTCCCAAACCGCGCACCACTCGCTCACGGAGTTGAACATCACTCCGTTGCTCGACCTCGCGTTTGTGCTGCTCGTGATCTTCATCATCACGACCACCCCGGTCGTCAACGACCTGGATTTGACCCTGCCGAAGGCCGCGAAACACGAAAAGGACCCGCCGCGCAAGGCGAACTACGTGACGATCGACAACGCGGGCAAATATTACCTGAACAAGAGCGAGGTCACGCTCGACCAGTTGCTGGCGCAGATGATCCTGCTGCGCACGGATGACCCCGACCTGAGCGTGATTTTGCGCGGGGACAGCAAAACCAAATACAGCCAGGTGCTCGGGGCGCTCGACGCCTTGCAACAAGCCAACGTCGGCAAGGTGGATCTCGCGACGGAAGCACTCTCCGGCCCGACCCCCGGCGGCAAATAGATTTTACCGGCCATGATCACGCGCAAGAAAAAAGACTCGGCGAAAATCAACGCGGTCTTCTCGCTCGTCTTCCACACGGTCCTCATCGCGGCACTGTTTTATTTCGCGGCGCGCGAGGGCATGCTCGGCAAGAAGCTCAAGACCATCGCGGTGACGCTGGCCAAGAAGGAGAAGGAGCCGGAAAAGCCGAAGGAGAAGCCGCCCGAGCCGAAGGTGGAGACGCCAAAGCAGGAGACGCCCAAAACCGTCCCGCTCCCCCGCGCCACGCCGCCGCCTCAACTGGCCGCCGCTCCGCCCGCCGCCGCGCCAGCGGTCGCGCCGCCCCCGGGCGCGCTGCCCGCCTTCAATTTCAGCGACGGGGCCAAGGCGGTGGAGACCAGCTCGAATCCGATTCAAATTTACAAGGGCTACGTGGAGTTCTCGTTGCGCTCCAAATGGAACCGCCCCGAGACGCCGGACGACACCAATTTCGTCGCCGAGGTGGAGCTGGGCATCGATCCGACGGGCGTCATCACCGGCACGGACTGGAAGAAAGGCTCGGGCAACCCGAAGTGGGATGACTCGGTCCGCAAGATTTTCGCGCAGACGAAAAGCATTGGCCGCGCCCCGCCGAAGGGTTTCCCGGCGAAGTTCACGGTCCGTTTTGACGTGCAGATGGAGGCCGAGGAGGTGGTGCAATGAGCGCCGGCAATTCCCCGCGCGGTCGCATGCGCAAGACCTCGCAGTCGGGCCACAGCACGATGAACGAGCTGAACATCACGCCGTTGCTCGATTTGGCGTTCGTGCTGCTGGTGATCTTCATCATCACCACGCCGCAACTGGTGAACAATCTGGAGATGAACCTGCCCTCGCCCAAGCAGAACAATCCCGGGCCGCCGCCCAAGTTGAATTATGTGACGGTGGACGCCAAGGGCCGCATCTTCCTCAACCAAGAGGAGCAGACCCTTCCGAGTCTGCGGCCCGCGCTCGCCCAATTGAAGGCGTCCGAGGGTGACCCGAGCGTCGTGGTGCGCGGGGGGGCCGACGTCGATTACCAGAACATCATCAACGTCCTCGACCTTCTCCGCCAGCTTGACATCACCAAGGTCGGCCTCGCCACCGACACCGTCGCGGCGCAGTGACACCGTCAACTCTTCGGCACATGATTGATCGTGTTGTAGATCTCGTAGTTCATCGGCGCGCCATCGGCCGCCTTCACGCTGAACTTCACGCGCATCTGCATCACGGGCTTCACGTCCTCCAGCTCCAGAAACACGGTTTTCTTATCGTCTGAAAGCTTGATGGATTTGATCGCCACCGGGTCATGGCCTTTCTTGTTGGGATCGGCCACGGAGAACTCGGGCGAGCCGTAATTTTGGGTCCACTTGTAATTCCATTGCTCCACGCCCCAGTTCTGCTCGTCCTTGGCGGCGGCCTCGTCCAGCGGCGAGGTGAATGTGATGGCGAGCCCGTTCGGCTTCACCGCGAAATCTTTTGGCATGTGGACCGGCTTGCCGGTGTAGCGAACGCGCTGGAACCCGCCGGTCTTCGGCCCCTTGGACTGCCACACCACCAGACCGCACAGGTAAAGCTGGCCATCCACCGGGTTGAAACGGCCGCGCATCACGCCCGACTCGAACTTGAGCGGGAACTTCACGCAAGCGCCCTGCCACTCGCCGTCCACCTTCTGCATCATCACCTTGAACAAGTCGCACGCGCCATAGGAGGTGTGGAGCAAGTCACCCTTGAACGGCCCCCATTTGTCGCTGGTCACCCACGCCTGGCCACCGCTGGAGTTATCGAGATCATAGGTATGCGGGAGCCAGAAGATCGGGTTGTCGTAATTGGTCGGCGCCACCGCGGTGTGGGCGTTGAAGACGTGCCCGTAAAACTTGCCCGGTTCCGAGAAATTGACGCGCGAGCTGGGCACCCAGTTGCCCTCGTTGTCGCTGGTGGTGATCTCGTCATGCGGGCCCACGCTCATGCCGTTCGGCGCGCGCAGACCGTAGTGCACCACGTCCAGCTTGCCACCGTCCTTGGAAACCTTCAGCAGCGCGCCGTGATGCTGGTGCCGCCAGTCGCCGAGGTTCCCGCCTTTGGTAAAGTAGAAATTCCCCTTCGAGTCCGTCTCGAGATTCAGCGCGAACTCGTGGTAATAGGACGAGATGGCAACGTCGTTGTTGAAGTTCTCGTAATAGTCCGCCTCGCCGTTTTTGTCCAAGTCATGCAAATGCACGATCTCGTCGCGGCAGCCCACATACACCTCCTCGTTGACAATTTTCAAGCCGAGCGGCTGGAAGAGGCCGGTGGCGTAGCGTTTCCAGCGCAGCTCGGAAAGGTTGCCGTCGATGCCGCTCACGATCCAGACGTCTCCGCTCACCGAGCAGAGCGCCGCGCGATGGCCATCCTTGAAGAAGTCAAAGCCGCTGGCGCGAATCCACGACTTCCACGGGTTCTCCTCCGGGATGGTGATGGTGTCCACGACGTAGGGGAAATCCTCGTTGCCCAGCACGCCTTTGGTGACGACCGGCTCGTTCCAGAGCGTGGGACCGCCCTTCACCATTGATTTGAGGTCCGGCAAGCTGGCTGACTTCGCCATGGTTGCAACCCCGGCGGCATCCACCTTCGAGCTGTAACCGAAGATCAATTGAAAAGTCGTCGAGCCGAGCGCGGGCAACGCCAGCACGCGCTGTCCGTTGACCTCTTTCATCTCGCCTTTGACTTTTCCGGCGATGGCCCAAAGAAATTCGCCGGTTACGCCTTCCGGGGCCTTGGTGTCGCTCACCAGCAGATTCAGGGGCCGTTTCGACGACTCGATACGGAAGGTTCGCGTGAACAAGCCGGAGGCGGAATCGTAGCCAGGCAGCTCCAGCACCTTCGCGTCGCCCACGGTGTACTCCAGCACCACTTGCCGGCCGTATTGGTGGAGGCCGCGCCACTTGGCCCACTCGCGGGGCAGCGGACCGAAGGAGACGAGCACGTCGCCGTCCCATTTCGGCGGCTTCGGCTCGGCAAAGCCGCCATCCTTGTCCGACCAGCCGGGCAACACGGGGGATTCAAAGGCAATTTGACCGACAGGACGCGGCACACCCTCCAAGCCCTCGCGGCCAATGGGGAGCTTGAGGAAGCCGCCGGTCCAGCCGATGGCCCAGCGCAGCCGCTCGGTGTCAAAGCAGATCGCGGCCTCGTTCTCCGCGCCCAGTTTGATCGAGATGCCCTTCAGCGCC
>CAZMLP010001081.1:0-4764 GCA_964566745.1 uncultured Verrucomicrobiota bacterium
CGCGCTGGCGGACGCCGCTCGCGGCGAGTTCATCGTCATTATTGGCGACGACGACCGGTTGCTGCCGCCGTTCGTGTCGCGCTTGGTTGCGTTGGCCGGTGCGGAGGCAAATGTCGCGTTCTCCAATCACTTTCTCATCGATGAAAATGGGCATCGGCTCGAAGAAGAGTCTTTGGAACACACGCGGCGCTACCACCGGAACGAGTTGCCCGCAGGCCCGCTCGCGCGTCCGGAAATCAGCGTCTGGCAAAACGCCATTCCCATGAGCGCGGCCCTCGTGCGAACCGCGGATGTTCGCCGGTTGCGCTTTCAGGAGGATTTGAACACGCCCGAAATCGAGTTCTTTCTTCGACTGGCGCGGGACGGGGGCCAGTTTGTTTTCACTCCCGGGTATTTGGCCGATTATCGCGTCCACCCCCATTCCGCCACCAGCATGGGATTGTGGAGCGAGCCGCTGGCCCGGCGTTTACTGGCGTTCGACGCGCCACCGGAAGTCGAACCCCACAAGCGCGCGTTTCTGGGGCCGTTGCTGGTGAACGCGGCAAGCCGGAGCCTGGCGGGGGGGAATCGCGCCGCCGCGCGCGAGTTTCTGGCCAGCGCTTATTATCCACGCCCGGTTTGGCGTCGGGTTACGGGTGTCGTCCAAGCTGGTTGCGCGGCATTACCCGCCTTTTTGGGCACGCCGCTTTACCGGTTGCTGTTGCGCGTCAAACGCGAAAGCCGTAACAGGTAGCCACGTCACGTCACGCGAGCCGCGGCGTCCTTCATGAAACTCTCGTTTGGCAACATCACGGAAGTGATCCGGAGCGTCCGGCGGCTCTGGCCTCACCTGCGCGGCGGTCGCTCCCTGGTGGCGGCGGTGATGCTCGCCTCGCTGGCGGGCGCGGTGCTGGAGGGCGCCGGCATCGGCCTCATGCTGCCGCTCTTCAACATCGTCCTCGGCGGCGGCAGCCCGGCCCCAATGCGGCCGATCACGAAGCTCCACGAGTTTTTCCCCAATCACGGCCCGGCCTTTTACGTCGGGATTTTCTGCGCCCTGGTGTTCACGGCCATCGCGGCCAAAAACCTAATGATGTATCTCAGCCAGATCCTTGGCGCCCGGCTGCGCGCCCGCATCTCGCTGAACCTGCGCAACTCCCTCTTTCGCCATTTGCACCGCGCGGATCTGTTGCTTTTCGAGAGCCGCCAGGCTGGCGAGATCTCGAACGTCTTTCTGCAGGAGACCTCACGGACGCTTGGCATGGTGGATTTGGGCCTGCTGCTGACCCAGCGGTTCATCATGGGTTTGTTCTATGTGCTCTTCCTCGTTTTCATCAGTTGGCAATTGATGATTTTCACCGTCGTGACCGGCCTGGCCATCGGCGCGATGGTGGGCTTTATCCATCGCCGCCTGGCCCGCAGCGGCGTGGAGATCACGGAGGCCAGCAACAAATTGTCCGGCATGGTCATGGAGTCGTTCGCCGGAATTCGCGTGGTCCGCACCACGAATTCGCAGGACCGCGAAATCGAGCGCTTCGAGGAGTTGAACCGGCGGCAAACGGCCATCGAGGAAAAGATGGGCCGCAGCGGCGCGCTCCTGTTGCCCATCACCGAGACCGTCTCCGTGGCGGCCGCAATGTTGATGATCGGCGGCGCGTACATCTTTTTGGTGAAGCCGGGCGTGATGCTGCCGAGCTACCAGATGGTGTTCGGTTTCATTGTCGTCCGCATGCTGCCGCTGATTGGCCAGCTCCACTCACTGCAAGGGCATGTGTTTTATTTGGCGGCCGGCGCCAAGGAGGTGGAAAAATGGTTCGAACTGCCATTGCACCCGCGCCGGCCGTTTGGCGAGGTGGTTTTTGAAACCGTGCGGCAGGAAATCCGTTTTGACCGTGTCGGCTTCACTTTTCCGATCGGCACGCGGGCACTGGCGGAAATCAGTTTCGCGATACCCGCCGGAAAAACTGTCGCGTTGGTCGGCTCGTCCGGCTCGGGAAAATCGACCATTGCCTCGCTGTTATTGCGCTTCCGCGCCATCACCGAGGGCAAGATTATTGTCGATGGCCGGGATTACTGGGAATACACCGCCGAGTCCTGGCACACGGCGCTTGGAGTGGTGGAGCAAGAGGCGTTTCTCTTTCACGACACGATGGCGCGGAACATCGGGTACGGTTTTCCGCGCGTGACGGAGGAACAGATTCGGGCGGCGGTCCGCATGGCGCATTTGGAGGATGTCGTCAACGCGTTGCCCTCGGGCCTGGAGACCATTGTCGGCGAGCGTGGCACCATGCTATCCGGCGGTCAACGCCAACGCCTCGCCATCGCCCGCGCGCTCGTGCGCGACCCGCGCATCTTGATTCTGGACGAGGCCACCTCCTCGCTCGACACCCTGTCCGAGCGGCAAGTGCAGGCCGCGCTCGAGGACGCCGTGCAAGGCCGCACCGTGCTGGTCATTGCTCATCGCCTTTCGACGATTCGCAACGCGGATCGCATCGTGGTTTTGGATCAAGGACGCGTCGTGGAGCAAGGCGGCTGGGAGGAACTGGTTGCGGCGGGCGGCGCCTTCGCCAAGCTGGTGAGGATGAACGCCCTGACGGCGTGAGGCTGGAAAATGACGGATTCCCAAATCCAAATGAAAAGAGAAGGCCGAACCCGCGGAGGCGTCTCATCGCGTTCGCGGTCCGGGGCAAAATTCCGGATGGACGATGTTTTGGGATTCCATCATTGGTAATCCTCTCCTGAACCGGGCTTCAGACTTGGGATTTTTTCAATCGCACCACCTCGGCATGCAACTGCCGCGCGAGCTCCTTGCGGTCAGGCGCGCGACCCTCAATGGGAAGGAAGCGCGCCGTCGCCCGAACCCGGCGCAAGGACAGGAGATTCAAAAGGTGCGGCGCAAGTGTCATGTCGCCCCAATAGCAAACTTCCCGGCCCACATCGCCACCGCCCTCGAGCCAGTACTCAAGATGCGCCACCGCCAACGGATGGGGCGAATTGACCGCCGGTTCAAGCAAGGATGGCTTGAATGGCAGCACTTCCCTTCCATCCGAGCTGGTTCCCTCGGGAAACAAAATTAAGAGGGATCCCCCCGCCAGTTTCTCGGCCATCAAATCCTTCAATATCCCCACGTCCCCCCGCTTCTCGCGCCGGACAAACAATGTCCCGCTGCGCTTGGCGAACCACCCAAACACCGGCCAGTTCGCCACTTCCGCCTTCGAGACAAAGACCACGGGCATGAGCGCCGCAAGCATCACAATGTCCAGATAGCTGAGATGATTGGCCACCAGGAGGCCGCGCTCGGGCAAGGGACCCGTCACGGTGACCTCCAAATCGAATGCTTTTGCCACCCGCCGCGCGCACATTTGCAGCCAGAGGGCGCGCGCCCGCGCGGGCGAGTCCGCCCCGGCTGGCGGACGCGTGAGCATCAGGCTCGCCAGGGTCCAGCTTAATTTTACCAGCCGTCTGGCCTGGCGGAGACGCCGGGCAGGAAACGAGTCGGGCAAATTGCCAGCGCCGGTTTGCGACCGGTTGGCGGGAAGAATTTTGCCGGATTGGGATGAGCTTTCCACCGTGGCGTTTCGCGGCGGCGGCCAAAACGCCTTACTCGCCGAAGAAGCGGGCACGAGTCTGTTGCGAGAGCTGGTGCAGGTCAAGCAACGTGAGGAAATCGATGGTCTTGAACTCGCGATCCAGCGCGGGCGGGCCGCAAATCTTCGCGCCGATGCTCAAATACGCGCGGAGCAACTTCGGCGCGGAAGGAGCGTCGTCTGCTAGCTGGCCAAGGGAAAACTCGTATGCGGGCAGCGGAACCGTCCGCATCTCCCGCGGCGCCAGATGATGACGGCAAAGGTCGGCGTACACTGTGGCGCCGATGGCCGTGTCCTGCGATGGAATCGAGCTGCAACCAATCAAGTAGCGCGCGCCCTGCTCGCGGGCATAGTCCGCGATCCCTTTCCAAAGCAGCCCCAGCACCACGATGTTCCGGTGCTGCTTGTGGACACACGCGCGCCCGAGTTCCACGAGTTCTCCCCGCAAGTGCTCGAAGGGGGCAAAGTCAAATTCCTGCGCGCTGTAGTAACCGAGGTTCTTCCCCGCGCTGGCGCCGGTTTGGAGCCGGTAAGTGCCGACGATTTCCGCCGTGGGCAGATGCTCCACCAGCAGGTGCTCGCACACCTCGTCAAACGCGTCCGCGTCCAAGCCGTCCAGTTGGGACTCCGGCAGGCCCTCGTTCATCTCAAGGTTAAACACGGCGAAGCGCAAGGCCTGCGCGGCGTGGATTTCAGCGGGCGTGATGGCCAACCGAACGGCGTAGGCGGCCGACGCGGCGGCCACCAAGCGGTTGAGCGCGGTAGAGTTCTGCATGCAAATTCGTGCGTTAAGTCGGTTAATCTGGCTTGGCAACGGCAGCCATCGTGCGCTTACCGTTAACCCAGCATCAGCTTCCCTTCTTCAGGTGACGCAATTGTTACGAAATTCTTAAATCCAATGAACAAATGCCAAGATTATTTTTGAGACGCAAGGCCACTCCCCTGGAGAAATTTCACAACTAATTTGAAATGAGTCATTTGCAAAATAAAATCCGGGCCTAATGCGACCATTTTCCACCCCTTGAGATGCTTCAAACCAGCCTGCATTCCACAATAAATCGTCCCGAGCATTGCCGCCCTGTGGCACTCACCTCCAAGCCAACGGCCCGCCCAAGCTCCTGAAAATCCGCCAGGGAGAGACTCCCTCCACCCACCAAAACCGTTTCCTCGGACAAGCCTTCCCGCCCCTCGCCGGACG
>CAZMLP010001082.1:0-1580 GCA_964566745.1 uncultured Verrucomicrobiota bacterium
CAGTGTGTCCAGTGCCACGGCTCGACGCAGCACAAGGGCGGCCTTCGCCTCGACACCGCGGCGGCGGCGCTGAAGGGCGGGGACACCGGCCCGGCCTTTGCGCCTGGCAAAAGCTCCGGCAGCCTGTTGATTCAGACAATCAAGGGCGCCCACGCGGACATCCCCCGCATGCCCTACAAACGGCCTCCGCTGGTGGACGACCAGATTCAACTGCTCGCGAAATGGATTGATGAGGGGGCTTTCGCGCCGAGGGACGAGAAGCCGGGCAACGCGACGCATTGGGCGTTCATCCCGCCGCGCCGGCCAGTCGAGCCCCAAACCAAACAAAAAACTTGGGGCCGCAACGCCGTCGATTCTTTTATCCTCGCCCGCTTGGAGCAGGAGAAGATCAAGCCTTCTCCCGAGGCGGACCGCGTCACTCTGATTCGCCGTGTCTCGCTTGATTTGACCGGCCTGCCGCCGGCCCCCGCCGAGGTGGACGCCTTTCTCCGCGACAAAAAGCCGGGCGCGTACGAGCGCGTGGTGGACCGGCTGCTGGCCTCGCCGCACTTCGGCGAGCGCTGGGGGCGCCACTGGCTGGACGCCGCGCGCTACGCGGACTCGAACGGTTACAGCATCGACGCGCCCCGGGAGATTTGGAAATACCGCGATTGGGTGGTGCAGGCCGTCAATGAGGACATGCCGTTCGACCAGTTCGTGATCTGGCAACTGGCGGGCGACATGCTGCCGGACGCGACCGTGCCGCAAAGGATTGCCACCGGCTTTCATCGCAACACGCAGATCAACCAGGAGGGCGGCATTGATCCCGAGCAGTTCCGCATCGAGTCGATTATTGACCGCGTCAACACCACTGGCACCGTGCTGCTGGGCCTGACCATCGGCTGCGCGCAGTGCCATGACCACAAGTTCGACCCCTTCACGCAGAAGGATTACTATCAACTGTTCGCGTTCTTTAACAACGCGGACGAGCCGACCTTTGAGGTGCCGGGCGAACGGTTGGTGCCCGAGAACATCGACTCGGAAATCAAGGACGCCAATGAGGAACTGGACCGCTATGTCCTCACCGTGAACGTCGGCCAGAAAGAATGGGAAAAGACGCTGACGGACGAGGCCACCGCGAAATTTTCGCCGGAGTTGCGCACCGCGCTGGCCAAAACGCAGCTCCAGCGCAACAACCTGGAGCGGCGGCTGGTTTACGCGGCGTTCAAACCCGACGACAAAGAGTTCAAAAAGAAACACTCGCGCCTCGCGAATCTCGAAAAGCGTGAGCCCAAGCCGGTGACGACACTGGTGATGCAAGAGCGCAAGGAGCCGCGCCGATCCTATCTTTTCACCAAGGGCGATTTCACCCGTGACGGCGGAACGGTCACCCCTGGCGTGCCGGCCGTGCTGCCGCCGCTCGCAATCACGAATCAGCCCAACCGCCTCGACCTCGCGCGCTGGATCGTGTCTCCGCAAAATCCGCTCACCGCGCGCGTGACGGTCAATCGTGTTTGGCAGGAGTATTTTGGGCATGGCTTGGTGGAGACCGAGAATGATTTTGGCACGCAAGGCGAGTTGCCGAGCCACCCGGAGTTGCT
>CAZMLP010001083.1:0-5059 GCA_964566745.1 uncultured Verrucomicrobiota bacterium
CGGTCCGGCCAGGTGCATGATCCTCGCCAGCGAGTAACCGCGATGCCGCGCGAGCATGCCGATGGCAAAGACCGCGCCGACCAGCAGCGCCGTGTTGCGATTGCCCAAAAACTCGCCCCATTTGAACAGAGTCGGATTCATCCCGGCGGAGGCGCGCAATTCGACAGGAAACGCGTCCTCGATCACCATCCGGTTGAAACGGGTCAAGTTCTCCCCCTCCAGCCTGTGGGCGCGAAGTGCCAGCGTGGCCGGCCAAAGCGGGACACCCGTCATCGTCGAGGAGAGGAAACCGGTGTTCGTCCGCACGAACCCGTTCAGCTCGTTTAACAACTGGTCGCGAACGGTCGAATCAAGGCCCCTCCCCTTTTCCGAGTTGGCCAACGCGCTTGATAGCCTGACCGAAAAGGCGCCCCGCAAACTTGTCGCCACCGGGCCGGTATCATCCCGCAGTTTCGCCACCAGAGCCGGCGCGTCCACCAGATCTTCCGCGACAATGGCACGCCCCTGGACGGCGGTAAAAATCGACGCGAGGGAAATCAAAATGATCGGCAGCAGCACCGGCAAAATGGACGGAATGAAACCGGGCAGCGATGACTCGGGGCGGGCGATCATGGCTTGCAGCTCCGCAAGCGACATCCCGCCCGTCTCTCGCAGCGGCACTTCCACGCGCCGGTTTAGCCATTGCACCACCAGCCACGAGGTGGTCGCCGGAATGATGCCCGCCACCACGCCGACCATGATCGTTAACCCGAGATCGAGCTTCAGACTCTCGGCCATCGCCAGCGGTCCCGGATGCGGCGCGACGAGCGAGTGCGTCACCGTGCCGCCGCAGCATATCGCCATGATGTAGAGGAGGTAATTCTTCCCGGTCCGCAGGCGCATCGCGACCGCCAGCGGCAACAGCAACATGAAAAAAGTGTCGAAGAAAATGGGGATCGACAGCAGGTAACCGCTTAGAAAAATCGCCGTGCCCGCGTGCCGCTCGCCAAAGACGGCAATGAATCGCCGCACCACTTTGTCCGCCGCTCCGCTTTCCATCAGGCACATCCCGATGATGGATGCGAGCGCGATCACCACCCCGATTTTTCCGGCCGTGACGCCAAACTCGGTCGCGGTCAACTCGACGGCCTGCACCCAATGGCTCTTGACCGGCTCGCCAGGCAAAGATTTGGCGAGCAATCCGGCCGTCATGGCCGCGAGGATCAACGCGAAAAAAGCGTGAACCCGCGCCTTGGTGATCAACACCACGATGAGCGCCACGCTCACCGCCAGCACCGCGAACGGCCAATAATCCGGGTTGGCATTGGCGGCGGCAAAAATGGGCGTCATGCGGTTGGCGCGCGGGTGGTTGAAGGCGCCGGTAGTCCTACAGCAAATCCCCGCCGGGTCAAGCCCGTGGCCCAACCAGGGTTACAGCCAGGGACAGAAAGAAAGGAATGGCAGGTCTCGCCTAACTAAATCCGGCTCCTTCGCACACGCACCGCGACATGCCTTGTCTCAGGCAAAATAAATTTCTTCACCTCAACCGCCACTTCCGCCGCGCCAAATTCGCCCAAAATCAGATCGGCGATCTCGACGGCCAGGGTCTCGATGAGCCGCCACTGCCGCCCTTCCCCGAGCTTCAGCAAACGCCGCGACACCGCGGAGTAATCGATCGTTTGGGAAAGGTCGTCGTTCGCGGCGGCGGCTTGGAAGTTACGAGCCATTCCAATGGTCAAGAGGAGGCGTTGCGGTTGGGCGCGCTCGGTATCCGGCACCCCGACGCGATAGAAGACCTCCAGTTCCTCGATGATAATCGTGTCCATGATTATTGGCTCGTTTTCAGCCCGCGGCTTGAACCGCCTCGATCAAAATGCGGGTGGGCTGATTCAACGGCAGCTCCAGAGCCTGGGCAATCGTCAGCCAGCGGTACTCCTGCGCCTCGGCGTTCAACTTGACCTCATTCTGCCCAACACGACGGCAGGTGTAATTCAGCAAAACGAAATGCGCGTCGCGATAAAACTCTTGGGAATGGATGCAGTCCTGCACGAGCACAAACCGGATGTCCGTGATCGTCAAATCGGTTTCCTCCAAGATTTCACGACGCAAGGCGTCGAGCGAGGCCTCGCCCAGCTTGATCTTGCCCCCCGGAATGCCCCAAAGGTCCGACCATTTGTGGGTGCGAATCATCAAGACTCGGTCTTGATCGTCAAAGATTAGCGCGCCAACCGTGGCGATGGGCAGACCATTGACAGCCTCGCGACCGGGCGCCGCGGAGTTTGCCACCCATTCCAGATTATTGCGCCGAAGCAGCTCGCGCAACTCGCCCAAGTGCTCCACGATCACATCCGGTTCGCTCGCGCGCAGTTGTTCGAGGCGGTTGTAACCGGTCAGCACAGCGCAGGAGCGGATGCCCCCGTGCTTGGCGGTCTCGATGTCATGCTGCATGTCGCCCACGAAAAGCGTTTCCTCAGGGCGCAGGTCGTGGTCGCGCAGCACCTCGTGGATTTTGTCCCGCTTGTCGCGGACACCGGAATAGGGCGTGTCCAAGAATTCCGCGAAACCATTTTGCCGGCTCTGACGCGTGAAATGATCCTCCTGCACCGCGCTGAGGACGAACGTTTTCAATCCGCGCTCGCGGCAGAAAATCAAAAAATCGCGGGCGTGCGGCAACTCCACCACGGAATCCTGCACTTGGCCGAGGTAACCGAAAAACCACTGCTCGAATTGTTGCGGGGGAACGTGGCCCAAGTACCGACGATAAAAAGCATCCACCGGCAGGGAAAATTCCGCGCGAAACTGGTCCAGCGGCATCTCGGGAACGCCAGCATTGCGGAGGACGTGGTTGCACGCCTGCCAAACGGCCGGCAGATCGTCCACGAGCGTGCCCGACCAGTCGAAGATGACGTTCCGAATCACCCGGCCAGCGTAAGGGAGCGTGGCGGAAAATTCCAAGCGGTTCCGCTGGCAAACCTTTCAAACAAAGATTGGGCCCGACAATCCGTTAAGGGAAAAGCGTCGCCTTCACGGTTCGCCCAAACCCCGCCAGGGAGCCAAAAGTATCGTCCACCGCGGACGCCTCATAACCCGAGTGGACCATGCAGTCCGCGCACTTGGGATTCCCGCTTTTGGCGCCGTATTTTTCCCACGCGGTGCTCGCCATCAATTCGGCAAACGTGGTCGCGTAGCCGTCCTGCATCAAGTAGCAGGGCTTTTGCCAGCCAAAGATATTGTAAGTGGGCATTCCCCAAGGAGTGCAATCATAGTCAATTTTGCCCTGGAGATACTGCAGGAATAGCGGCGAAAGGTTGAATTTCCAGCTTCTTTTCGGGTTTCCCAAAATCTGCTTGAACAATTCGCGGCTACGTTGCTTGTGCAGAAAATGCTCCTGGTCCGGCGCCTTCTCATAGCGGTATCCGGGCGAGATCATCATGCCCTCGACGCCCAACCCCATGACCAGGTCGAAGAACTGGCGAACCTCGGCGGGATTCGCGCCTTCAAAAATGGTCGAGTTGGTGGTGACACGAAATCCGCGTTGGATCGCCTCCTTGATCGCCTCGACGGCAATGTCAAAGGTCCCCTGACGGCAAACGGCCGCGTCGTGATGCTCGCGCAAACCGTCGAGATGAACAGAAAATGTCAGGTGTTTGGACGGCTTGAAAAGATCGAGCTTTCGTTTGAGAAGCAGGGCGTTGGTGCAGAGGTAAACGTATTTTTTCCGCGCCACAAATCCGGCAATGATCTGGTCGATTTCCGGGTGAATCAAAGGCTCACCGCCGGGAATCGCCACCATCGGCGTGCCGCATTCCTCGGCTGCGGTCCAGCATTGCTCCGGCGTCAGGCGCCGCTTCAGGATGTGGTCGGGGTATTGAATCTTTCCGCAACCCGCGCAGGCCAGGTTGCATTGAAAGAGCGGTTCGAGCATCAAGAGAAGCGGATACCGTTTTCGCCCCTTGAGTTTTTGGGCCAGAACGTAGCCCGCCACCGTCGCGATTTGGGAGACAGGAACCATCGGGCAATGATAATGAACGGCCGTTCATTCATTGTCAAGTCCGGCGGCGCTCCTTTCGCGTCAAAATGACCTTCAGGCTTGTCGGGTGATTCCGTCCAAAATCAACCGGACCATTTCCGGATAATCGCTGGCGACGTCCGTCAACTCCGCGTCGGCATATTGGCGGATCATTAATCCCTCCAATAGTCCGATCAAGGCGGCGGCGACGGCGCGAGTGTTCGTGTCCTGGCGAAACTCGCCGGCTCTTTTTCCTTTCTCGACGAGCTCCTCGAAATAAGCGCTGTGTCCCCGATAGGTGTCGGCCAGCGTTCGGCGGACCGCCTTGCCCAGCGAGGGGGACGCTCCCATGGCGAGAAACTGAAACCAGAGGCTGAATGTTCGCCGATGCGAGACTGCCGAGCGCAAACAAGCCTCGCAGGCGCGATCCAGAAGCTGGCGGGCGCTCAGGTCGCCGGCCTGCGCCAGAATGGCCTTCTGCTTCTCCAGCATTCTCGTCGAATAGAGCTTGTACATGCCGAGCATGAGCTGCTCCTTGCTCTTGAAATAGAGATACGCCGTGCCCCGCGCCAGCCCGGCGGCATCGGCAATGTCGGACATCCGGCAGTCGGCCAGTCCTCGCTTGCAGAAGGCCGCCATCGCCGCGTTCATCAGTTTGGACTGCATGCCGCTGTCGTCACGTTTCTTGGCCATTCCGGCGAGGATAGCGACGCCCCGGCCTCCTGACCAGCCGCGGCTTGCCGGCCCTCACGATATCAGTGTCCAACCAGCATTCTCCCCGCAAGGCGTCGCAACAAAAGTGTGCTAGCTTGCGCCATGAAATTGAAACTATCCGCGAGAAAAAAGGAGTCGCCCGGGGTTGAGTCTTTCATTTTCAAACCCGAGGAACCTCTCGCCTGGAAGGCGGGGCAATTTCTCCATTATGTTCTCAACCATCCCGCCACGGATGATCGCGGATCGGATCGCTGGTTTACCATCGCCTCCGCGCCCTATGAGCGTCACGTCATGGTCACCACGCGATTTGCCGGCGCGAAGGGAAGCACTTTCAAGAAAACGCTCAAGGCGCTCAAA
>CAZMLP010001084.1:0-1931 GCA_964566745.1 uncultured Verrucomicrobiota bacterium
GAGTTTGTCCGCACGCTCGGGGCGGACGAGGTGATTGATTATCGTGCCTCCCGTTTCGAGGAAGTGGTCAAGGATGTCGATGTGGTGTTTGACGCGGTCGGGGGCGAAACCTTGGACCGCTCGTGGGGTGTCCTGCGACCGGGAGGCAAGCTGGTCACGGTGGCCACGCAGGGTGAAACGGCGGTTGAACCGCGGGTCAAGGAAGCCTTCCTGCTGGTCGAGGCCAACGCCGGCCAACTCAGTGAAATCGCCAAGCTGATCGACACCGGAGCATTAAAGGCGTTCGTCGCCGGAACGTATCCCCTGGCCGAGGCCCGGGCCGCGTATGCCGCCGCGCGGAAGGGGGGGCTGCGCGGGAAGATCGCGTTACAGGTCGGCGAATCGTGGAACGGTTCACCAAATATTGCCGCCACACCAGGGCAGCTCCTGTTCAGGGGGCGGCCATAGCTTTCTCCCCTGCCCTCCCCGTTTGCTCCGGTTCATCATTCCGCATGGTTTGATCTGCTTTGATCGGGCTGGATTCGCCACTTCCCGCCGTGGTTGGGGCCATCGACGGCCTCGCTGGATTTTGGTTGCTCTCCGGGCATTCGTCATTCGCGTTTCGGGCTTCCCCGGACGGGTTGATTTGGTTTGATTGGCTTGGATTTCCGGGGTTGCCCGCAGCTTTTTCCGCGCGGCGGGCACGGCACTGCTCCTCAGAAAGCGCCGCCTCCCCAAACAGCTGGAATCGAATCCGTTCAATCCTTTCGTTTAGCTCCGCGTGATCCACCGGCTCATAAAGCTTTTTCAGGTGCGCCACTTTCTCGCTGGCCCGCTCCACCGCGCGCAACTCCTCCAATTCCAGCCGCCGCTGGCTTTGCTCTATCTTTCTGATCCTCGTCAGGTCGGCGCAAAGTTCCCGCAATTTGTCCCATTGGCCCTCCTGATCCGGCTTGCCCAACTGCCTCACCGCCACGGCGTATCTGGCCGTCAGCCAGGTCATCATCAATTCGGCCAAGGATCGTTTGGGCCTTTCTTCCCCGTTCAGGTCAACGGCTTCCTCTTGCAACCGGCCGGCCAGTTCCACCGCCTCGTTATGCACGAGCCAATCCTCATAACCGCCTTGCCGCCATTTGCTCAGGTTTTGGGGACTGACCGGTTTGCCGTCGAATTCCCTGGCCAAGAGGGCTTTGACCTCGTCCAGGCCGTTGAGCCAATCCAGCAGTTCGGGGGCTTGCGCGCCCTCGTCGAGTCGCTCGTTGAGTTGTTCGCGGATGGCACGGGGCAACCGGGCGATTTTTCCGACACGGGTGGACATAAAAATTCCTTGGGTTTCAGTTATGGGTTAGGCGAGCGGATATTTCCATCCGCCATTTCGGTGTCTCGCGCCTTGGGAAATTCGGCGCGCACGGCTCCAACGAAAGTTAAGTTACACGAGCGCGAAGGGAAAAGCCAGCGATTAATGCGGGAAATCCTCCGCGCATGAAACGTGGCAGGCCCTGGCGTGATTTATTGAGACGCGCGGCCAAAGGCAAAAAATGGGAGGATGGAACGCGTTGCTCCCATGCCCGGTTATTCTTTGGCTCGGACCGGGTTGCCGAGAATGCCAAAGGCTCACGCGGACACGCCAGCGGCGTGTCCCTACCATCGCGCGGCCACGCTTTTTCTGGAAGTGCCCTGATGCGGGTAATTCTCGCGGCAGAGAAGCGTGCATCGCCAGGCGACAGTCGCGGGGCTGATCCATTTTTCCGCCCGCGTCCCTGAATTGCCTGGGCGCGATGTATTGAGACGCGCGGCCAAAGGATCTGCCCAAGCAAACGCGGGACGGGGTGGAACGCGTCCCTCCCATGCCCGGTTATTCTTTGGCTCATGCGCCGCGCCGGGGCGCGATGAAAAATTGATGCCGGTTCCGGTGGGTGCGCGCGTCCGACGCGCTGGCCACCGGCCAGGGC
>CAZMLP010001085.1:0-3100 GCA_964566745.1 uncultured Verrucomicrobiota bacterium
CGACCATTGTTGTGGAGGCCCTGGAATCGCTAAAAATGGACTGGCCCAAGCCGAAAGAGGATCTGTCGAAGATACGAATAGTATAAATCCCTCATAACTCACCGCCCTCACCACATCGCGTAGCAGCCCTCGTCGTCCCACATGTAAGAGCCGCGGTAACGCTTCATTTTGGTGACCGCCTTCCACACGACCGAGCCGTCCATCAAGCCGACATTTCCACCCACCGCGCCAATTGTGGAGGGGGTTACTCCGCCCGCCAGGTCGTTGCCCGCGCCGACCCTGCGGTCTTTGAGAATCGGTCCGTTCGCGCCATGCGGGGCAAAGGTTTTGCGGTAGCCGGGCGACCAGTCGTTCATGTCCGTGACCAGCGGCTGGATGCTGTCCGGCACGCTGGTCTTCCTCGGCGAAGTCCAGGCGACGAGGCCGGCAGCAGTTAGGGGCCAAGGTGTGTTCGTATGGCCGCCAAGGTAGTTGTAACCGATCACGTAACCATACCCGCCCTCGTACCAGCCTTTGAAAGGATCGAACGGTTTGCCCAGGCTCGGGCAATCGAGCAAGCGGGTCGCGCCCACGTATTTGGTGAGGTTGGTCCGGGTTAGCGAGGAGATCACCGGGACGTGCTCGTCCTCGCCTTTGTCGGACAAGCCGCTGGGCAGGAACTCGCGGTTGTCATCGGCGTACATCTGAATGCCGAGCAGGAACTGGCGAATGTGACTGCGGCAATCCGTCCGGCGCGCCCGCTCTTTGCCGCCCGCCAGCGCGGGCAAAAGCATTCCCGCCACGATGGCGATAATGGCCACCACCACCAGCAATTCGATCAAGCTAAAGCCGCGCAAGGGTTTGCGGACGAAGGTGATGAGGGGCCGGTTCCCGCTGATGGGTTGGCGGTGGCGCATGGCGCGAGCCCGAAAACCGGACGGTCTCAAGCGATCTTGCGGTGGCAAACAGCGCCCAAGGACCGGCGGCTCACGACCGCGTCCCTATTCTAACGCGGCCAGCGGCTCACCAGCCTTGGGCCATCCAGTCACTTCCCGTTCCATCCAGACTCAACTGCGGCTTTCGGGCTGCCTAACAATAAAACAGCAAAATTCTCCCGGAGGAAGTGTGTGTTCCAACGCACAGCGGTCGCGCCCCATCAGGCAGCCCCTCGTCAATCAGCCTCCGGGGCAAACGTGACCGACGAGCCTTGTCGGCGCTGGCGATAATGAAATTCGGCGCAGAAATTATTGCAGAAAGCGGCTTCCACCGGTCCAAAAACATGGTCCAGGCGGAAAGGTTCCCGCAGGCTGCCGAACTTCCGGCACGCCTCCGCCCAGGAGGTGTGTTGCGTCGATGTCCATTTCATTTCAGCCCCACGCTAACACAAACCGGCGCTGGTGGCCAAATAAGCCAGGACGGCCCTCCGTCCCCTTCAGACTCGCCGGGGCCCGTCTGACAAATTTCCTTGGCGGTTGGCTCCGCCCCGCTACAGTCGCGGCATGGTTCATGTAGGCATCGGCTATGACACGCACCAATTAGTCGAGGGTCGGAAGTTGATTTTGGGCGGCGTCGATTTCAATCATCCCAAGGGGCTTGACGGCCATTCGGACGCGGATGTGTTGATGCATGCGATTTGCGATGCCATCCTCGGCGCCTTGGGCGAGGGAGACATCGGCCATTTTTTCCCAAACACCGACCCGCGCTGGAAAAATGCCCCCAGCAAAATGTTCCTGGAGGAGGCGGCGCGGCAAATCATATTCCACCAGGGTCGCCTCGTGAATGTGGACTGCACCTTGATCGCGCAAGAGCCCAAGGTCGCGCCGAAGCTTCAAGCCATGAAGCTGAATATTTCCCAGGCGTTGGGAATCAATCCCAAACGCGTCGGCATCAAGGCCACCACCAACGAAACGATGGGGTTTGTCGGGCGTGGCGAGGGCATTGCCGCGATGGCCGTGGCGGCCGTGGACCTTCCGGAGTAAAATGGGCAAGGCCGAAATCAGTTGGAAGGGGCAGACCGAGGCGGGAGAGAAGCGCGAGGTGTATGTCCGGCCTGCCGGGGGAAAATGGCTGTTTTTTGAGCGGGAAAAGCGTTATGACCAGTGGCAGGCGCTGGAAAATCCGCCACTAGCCGACTGGCTGGAGTTGCTGGACGCAGTGGAGCGCCGCATCGCCCGCCAACTGGCCCGGCCCGAGGAGTCCGGTCGTATCCGGAAAATCATTAAAGAACGGTTCCCGGACGCCGACTTAAATACTGGAAGCCCGGAGTGATCCAGCGCGTCCCGGGGATTTGTCGGCTTGTATCGTGAATTTATGTCCGCCGCGCCGCTGATATTGATTTCCCCGAGCGTGGAGCAGAAGGGGGTTGAGTTCGAGGACACTTCGCTCAGCCTCTCCAACCGTTATCCCGAGTCGGTCGTCGCCGGCGGCGGCCTGCCATGGGTCATGCCCTGCCTGCCGGACAAACAGCTCATCGCCGAGTGCGTTTCCCGTTGCGACGGTGTGATGCTTACCGGCGGGGACGACCTCCAGCCCGGGTTATACGCGCCCGACATGCCAGAGCATTTGCGCAAGACCATCGGGCAGACTTCCCCGGAGCGGGACCTGTTGGAGACTCTGATCCTCGACGAGGTCTTCCGCCAGCACAAGCCGTTGCTCGCCATCTGCCGCGGCCACCAGTTGCTCAACGTCACGCTGGGCGGCAAGTTGATCGTGGACATCCCCACCGAGCGCCCCGGCGCGCTGGGGCACAGCCGCCTCGACATGAAGGACAAGGTGGTGCATGACACAACCCTGGCTCCGGATTCCCGGCTCGCGGCGGTTTTGGGAAAGACGACGCTGGGCGTGAACAGCTCGCATCACCAAGCGGTGGCCACGATTGCCCCGCCGTTGCGCGTCACGGCCACCAGCCCGGATGGCATTATCGAGGCCGCTGAGTTGAAACCCTCCGAAAGCGGCCTGCTGCCCTACCTGGTCTCTGTTCAGTTTCACCCCGAGCGCATGATCCGGAATTTTCCGGAATATTTGCCGCTCTTTCGCGATTTTGTCCAAGCCTGCGTTGTCGCGCGCGTTCCGGCCCGATGAAAACCAACATTTTGGTGGTGGATGATGACGATATGATCCG
>CAZMLP010001086.1:0-2363 GCA_964566745.1 uncultured Verrucomicrobiota bacterium
CCTTCTTCCAATCGGAGGATTTGCCCGCTTGCAAGGTGCGTTGCCGGCGATATTTGCCGCGCACGTTCACGACGTTGACTTTCAGGACTTTGACTTTGAACAACTCCTGCACCGCCTGGCGAATCTGCACCTTGTTGGCGCGCTTGTCCGCCACCACTGTGTACTGGTTGTTCAACTCGGTCTGCCGGGAGCCCTTTTCCGTCAGGCGCACGGTCTTGATGACTTCAAAAGAGTTCATGATAAAGCCTACTTGGCCAGACGCTCCTCGACTTGGGCCATCGCGCCACGCGTGAACACCAGCTTGTCGTAACGCAGCACTTGGTATGTGTTCAAATCCTGGCCGCTGGTCAACTCGACGCCTTCCAGATTGCGGCTGGCGAGCAGCAGGTTCTTGTCCGCCGCCGCGACCAGCAGCGTGGTTCCCTTGACTTGGAGTGTGGACAAAAGGCCAGCCAGTTCCTTGGTCTTCGGCCCGGTCAGTTTCAGATCGTCCACCACCACGACATCCCCCGCTTTGAGCCGCTCGCTGAGCGATTTGCGAAGCGCCAGTTGCCGGGTCTTCTTGTTGATTTTCTTGCTAAAATCGCGCGGCTTCGGTCCGAAGGTCACACCGCCACCACGCCAGAGCGGGGAGGCGAAAGAACCAGCGCGGGCGCGACCGGTGCCCTTCTGGCGCCACGGCTTCTTGCCCGAGCCGTTCACCTCGCCCATCGTCTTGGTGCAGGCGGTGCCCATGCGCTGGGCTGCTTGGTAAGCGACCACCGCGTCATGCACGGCCTGGGTGCCGCTACCGTCCTCGATCACCGGAAACTTGATTTCCAGCTCGCCTTGATTGTTGCCCTGAAGGTCTTTGACAGCCAGTTTCATGGTTCCTTATTTCTTTGCCTTGGGCTTGGCCTCGGCGTCGGCCTTGGCTTTGGCGAGCGCCTTCTCGCGGTCCGATTTCTCCTTCAGCGCCTTCTCACGATCCGCGCGCGCTTGGGCCACCGGATACTTCTTGGCCTCGCGGATGATCACATAATCACCCTCGGCGCCAGGAACGGATCCTTTGATCAACAAAATCTGCTCGGCCTCGCGCACCTGAATGATCTCCAAATTTTGCGTGGTAACTTTCACCTGGCCCATGTGGCCGGGCATCTTCAAGCCGCGACGCACGGTGCCCGGGAACAAACGGCAACCAATCGCCCCGCTGCGGCGATGCCAGCCCTTCGCGCCGTGCGTGATGTCACCACCACGGAAGCCGTGCCGCTTCACCACGCCCTCGAAACCGCGGCCTTTCGTGACTCCAATCGCGTCAATGAAATCACCGCGCGAGAAAATGCTCACCCCCACCGTGTCACCCGACTTGACCGTGATGCTGAAATCACGGAACTCCTTGATGCGCTTGACCGCCGCGCCGTTGTGCTTTTTCACATGGCCCAAGGCGGCCTTCGTCAGACGCTGCTCCTTCTGCTCGTCAAAGCCGAGCTGGACGGCGGAATAACCGTCCTTTTCCGGCGTCTTGCATTGCAGCACACGGTTCGGACCCGCGAGGACGACGGTCACCGGCACAATCCGGCCTTCCTCGTCATAAACGCGAGTATGTCCAAGTTTCTTTCCAAGTAACCCGAGCATAAGCCTAAATCTTGATGGTGATGTCCACGCCCGCCGGCAGGTTGAGCTTTTTCAGCTCGTCCACGGTCTTGGCGGTCGGATCGATGATGTCGAGCAGGCGCTTGTGAGTGCGTTGCTCGAAGGTTTCGTGAGATTTTTTATCGGCGTGAGGGGACCGGCCCACGGTGAACCGCTCGACGCGCGTCGGCAGCGGGATGGGACCGGCCACGCGGGCGCCGGTCCGCTTCACAGTCTCCACGATTTCGTGGGCGGATTGGTCAATGACCCGGTGATCATAAGCTTTCAACCGGATACGGATGCGTTGTCCTGCCATAACAAAGAACAGTAAATTTTAATTAAGAACGGGCTGCCGGCCGTGACTTCGACTGGTCCAAAATCGTGTTCAAAACGCTGTTCGGCACTTGCTCGAATGTCAGCGGCTCCATCGAGTAAGAGGCGCGACCCTTCGAGAGCGACCGGATGGCCGTGGCATAACCGAACATTTCGGCCAGCGGCACATGCGCGTTCAAAATCGTCTGCCCCGCCTTCGCGTCCACGCCCTGGATCACGCCGCGGCGGCGGTTGATGTCGCCCAGCAGATCGCCCTGATACTCGTCCGGCGTCGTTACCTCGACCTTCATGATCGGCTCGAGCAGGATCGGCGAAGCCTTTTTAAAGGCCTCTTTCAGGGCGAAAATGCCGGCCATCTTAAACGCCAATTCGTTGGAGTCAACCTCGTGGAAGCTGCCGTCCGTCACCGCCACTTTGAT
>CAZMLP010001087.1:0-1838 GCA_964566745.1 uncultured Verrucomicrobiota bacterium
AACGCCGCGCCGGTAATTTGCAAGGTGCCGGTGATCTCGCCGCCGCCGAATGGACCGGTCACATCCGGCGAATCCAACCGCAGGTGAACGACCCCTTGCTGCGCGGCGAGCCCTGCCGCCATCTCCGCTTCCACCTTAAAATTCCCCTCATAAAATGTGCCGGTGATAAAGGCGTCACAGATGACCTCACCGGGGTCTGACGGCAGGCTGAGAAACGGGTTGGGGCCCGGAAGATTGCAACCCTGATAGGCGCCGGCCGAGCCTTTCCCCGGGGCAAAATCGACAACGGCGCCGGGGACTTCAATCCGGGCGGCGATTACAGCGCGAGAGGCGGGAAAACTGGCCACCACTGTCTGAAATTGAGCGTTTCCCTGACGGTCCACTCGCAACCAGAATTTCCCGGACCAGAGCACGGCGTTGCCACCGCCATCGAGCAGTAACGCCGCCTCATACACATTTTGCGCGCGAGCGGGGAACGTCAGCAGGACAATGACGGCAAGTATTCCAAGGTGTCTCATGAGTTCCGGGGGCGCGACATTGCAGGTGGAGATTTCTTATTTGCGGGCCATCACGGAGAGTTTGACGGGCAATTGCGGTTCCACCCGCTCGCTTTGCATGGCCACCATTTCCTGCTCGACGATTTCGAGCACTTGCCTGGACGGGGCGCCCATCTGGGTGGCCTCGATGGCGAGCTGGCGCGCCAGCCGGCGCAGTGCTTTTTCCCGCTCTTTGGCCGGCATGGCGGCGGCTTGGGCGGCAACGAAGGCGCCTTTGCCGTGGCGTAACTCGATGACCTCCTCGTGAACCAGCTCGTTGTACGCCTTGACGACGGTGGTGGGGTTGACGGTCAGCGCCTCGGCCAGCTCGCGAATGGAGGGAAGCTGGTCACCGGCCCGCAGTGTGCCGGAGGCAACGTAGTACTTAACCTGGTCAATCACCTGCCGGTACACCGGCACCCCGGAACGGGGATCCATTTGAAAATGAAGCATGCGCGCCATAAAACCTATGTTGCGTGTATGGTAACAGCCATACAGTGTTTGTCAACCCCCAAAATGGCCGGTAAACCGCCGCGACCGCCGGTCCCTGAAAAGAAGCCGCTTGGCAGTTGAATGGATCGCTGGTATCTTGCGGGCGCTTGGATTAAAACCGGCTATTTGAGCCATGAGTGCAACCGTATCGATCACACACCAAAAGATTGCGGCCGCCAGTATTGTAACTTTGCTGGCGACAGCGGGCGTCGATTACCTCACGGGATACGAATTTGGTTTCACGGCGGCCTATTTGATTCCCGTCTCGCTGTGCGCGTGGCATTTCGGAATGGGATCGGTGCTTTTGATGTCTGTGGCGAGCGGCGTGGCGGCCTGGCTGGTGGACAAATTGGGAGGACATCCTTATTCCCATGCCCTGTTCCACTATTGGAACAGTTTCACCTGTTTTGTGATCTCCCTGATTACGGGATTTGTGCTTTTCCGATTGCGACGGACGCTGGCAGAGCGAAAGAAGATCAATGACAGCCTGGCGGAGAAACTGCAGGAATTGCGCCGTTCCACAGAGGACATTCGCAATTTGCAAAACGGCCTGCAAGTGATGTGCGCGTCCGCCAAGGAAATCAAGGTGGGGGACCGGTGGATGACTCCCGACGAGTTCCTGAGCAGCCATTTGCATATGAGGGTTACCAACGGCATGTCCCCCGAGGCGGCCCGGAATTTTGAGGAGAAGATCGCCCAAGCCGCGCAGGCCCGCAACGGCCAGACACGGGCGACGCGCTAAGAGCACCGGCGTCCGGGGTCCCACGTCCTATTTTCTCCGCTTCAGCTCCTACATCATCGTTTTCGCCC
>CAZMLP010001088.1:0-3436 GCA_964566745.1 uncultured Verrucomicrobiota bacterium
CGCATTTCACCGGGTGATCCTCGCTCCCCGAAAAGGCCAGCTCATACGCGCCCGCCTCCAGGTGATACGTGCCCGCCCAGGCAATGGGCGACTCTTCCTCCAGAAAGTCCTCGTCCAATTGAAGCTTTGCGTCGAGGTCGAACGCGCGGAGGTTGATCACTTCCTCCACCGGCGCCTCGGATTTCGTCGTGCGGCGAATCTTGGCCACGCGATTGATGTGGTGGATCCGGTGCTCCAGATCGTCAAGTTGCTCCGGTGTGGCCAAATCGGTTTTGTTGAGCAAAACGCGGTCCGCGAAGGCGATTTGCTGCTGGCACTCCGGCGCGTCATCCAAATGCAGCCAGACGTGCTTCGCATCCACCACCGTCACAATGCCGTCCAGGCGGAAGTTCGCCTTCATCTCGTCGTCGAGAAAAAACGTCTGCGCCACGGGACCGGGATCGGCCAGGCCGGTCGTCTCGACCAGGATGTAATCGAACTTGTCCCGGCGCTTCATGAGGCCGCCCAGCACGCGAATCAAATCGCCGCGCACCGTGCAGCAGAGGCAGCCGTTGTTCATCTCGAAGATTTCCTCGTCCGCCCGGATCACCAGCTCATGATCAATGCCCAGCTCGCCAAACTCGTTTTCGATCACGGCAATGCGCTTGCCGTGCTGGCGTGTGAGGATGTGGTTCAGCAGTGTTGTTTTGCCGGCCCCGAGAAAGCCGGTGAGAATCGTCACCGGAACGCGCTGGTCCTTCGTTTGCGTGTCAGACATGCGGACAATAAAGCGCGGATTGCCGCCGGTGGCAATGGCGGGGAGTGACCGGTGGGAATTTGCTCGAACCAGCGGGATGTGCCAGGGACCAATCTGCTTCCGGATGGCGCGGGCCTTCTGGTGGTGGGGTCATCGCGCTGCGATGACCGGCTGACTGCCGGGACTCTTCAGACACACCCGCGCAAACCCAATCATCACGGCGCTGGCTTGAATGCCCCGTCAACCATCCCGCCCTTCCGGGCCATCCGAAAATCGCGCTGGACATTGGCGGAAATCGATGTAAGGGTTCTTTCATGAGGATGGCGCTGCCTCGGCCCGCCAAAAACCCATTTTTTAAGAAAGGAATTCTTGTGAGCACCCGTGTTGGAAAGATTGCCCGGCTGCCGAAGTCAATCCGCGAACAACTGAATGAACGCATGGACGAGGGCGGGCAAGGCCCGGAGCTCTTGGAATGGCTCAACGGGCTGCCAGAAGTCAAAGAAATGCTGGCTCGGGACTTCGGCGGCAAGGAGATCAATGGTCCGAACCTGACCGCCTGGCGGCAGGGCGGTTACGCTGATTGGGTCGCCCAAGGCCAGGTCTTGGAACTGGCGCAACGCCTGGACGAGGAGGCAATCGAGTTGAAAGAGCAGGAAAAGAACACCGGCAAACCGCTCGGCGAGTTGCTGCTTACGTTATTGACGGCCAAGTATGTAATCGCGGCGCGCCAACCCATGGAGGGCGAGGCGGGCTGGTTAAGGTTGCGGGTGTTGTGCGCGGACTTGGAGCGGCTCCGGCGGATGGAGCATCAGGAGCGGCGGATGCGGATCGAAGAGGCAAAGCTGGAAGGCCAGCCCCGCCAGCGGTGGCAGGAAGCGTCCGACGTCTCATGTCTCGCCGCCGGGAAGTCCCGGATGACCTTTGCCGACCGGGTGCGAGCACGGCTTAATCAGCAAGTATCCGTCACCTCCGGGAATCACCCGTTGGTGACATCGCAAGCCACTGCGACGCAGCAAATTGTGCCGCAGCCGGCCTCCTCGGGGACGGCGGCGGATAAAGCCCAATTAAGCCAAATTAAGGTGCCTGAAGAATCGCGAAACACGCATGAAGAATGCCAAAAAGAAGGTTCAACTTCAGCAGAGGCGCTGGCCCCGGTGATTAACGCCAAAGACCCGTAATCCAGACCAATCCAGGCAAATCAAGCCACCCGGTCCGTTTGGAAAACAGCTCACGGAGCATGATCTCCAAAACGCGTAACACGCTGCCATTCCAAGCCCGCTTTATTGCGATTCAATTAAAACTGCGGCCTTTTTAGGTAGGAACCTCGCGCTGCGAGATCCGGTGAGAATCGAGCTTATCCGGGAATATCCGGACGGCGCAGCGCCTCGTGCCTGCCATCGCCCGGCTATACTTTTCCTGGAAATGCTCTAAGAGATCATGGGAAGGCGCTTGCAAGTCGCGGATGAGCCATCCGGTTGTCACCCGGGATCAAGTTGCACTGGCTCGCGAACCCGTTACCATTCAGTCATGAAAGTCACCAAACTCCTGCATACCCGTTACCGCCTGAATGACCTCGAGAAGTCCGTGAAATTTTATCGCGAGATTCTAGGTTTGGAGGAGGTCCGGCGGCACAAGTCCCCGCGCGGATCCGAGCTGGTTTTTCTCAAGGCACCGGAAAGCGAGGAGACCATCGAGCTTTGCCATTTTCCCAACAGTGGAGCGGTGGTGGTCCAGCCGGACCTCACGCATCTCGCCTTTCAGGTGGACAGCCTAGAGGAATTCGGCAAGCACCTGGCGTCGCACGGCCTCAAATACTCGGACGGCCCGACCTACAAGGAAACCGGCGGTGGCTTTGCCTTCATTGACGCGCCGGAGGGATACGAGATCGAGTTGATCGAGCGGCCCAAGGCGCTGCTCGGCGACCAGGGTTATTAGAGCAAATTAAATAATTATGTAGCCGCGCGCCGGCGGGGTGGGCTCCCCGGAAACATAGCCAGGCAGTCGCCAGGTGGGGACCTCGCGCTGCGAGGTCCGGTGAGGATCAAGCTTATTCGGGAATATCTGGACGGCGAGGCGCGCCGTCCCTGCCATCGCGGGCGCCTCGCCCGCCGCAGTAAAATGGGCAACCACGGCGAGGCAAAGCGTGAAATTTGGAGACGCGCGGAACCGACCTTTGGCAGGTGGGGCGAGGCTCCGCCGAGCCGCGTTTTTCCACTCGGCTCAGGCGACCATGGCCCAACGGCGTTCTTTTGAAATCCCCTCCAAGATCGCCACCGGCCCGCTCTTCAGGCGTGGACGAGCAGGTGGATGTTGTCCGGCAGCATCTGCGAGACTTCGCTGATGATGTTGCCGCGCAGCATGTTCATGATGGCATTGCGCTTGGGAGCGCCGAGAATCAGGCGCGAGACGCCGAGCGTGGCCGCGATGTCCACAATCGTGTCGGACGGGGAGTCGCTGACGGTGTAACAGAAGCGGATCGGCTGGTCCTGGCCGCGCTTCCGGGCGTAAGCGAAGATGTGGCGCGCCTCCGGATCGTGCTGCCATTTGCGGCTCCGGTCCGCCTCGGTGATGATCTTTTGCTCGCGCACAAACAGGAGATAAAGCGGCCGGCGTGTGACCTGCGCCTCCTCCAGGGCAAAATCCAGCGTGCGGCTGATGCCGCGCACGGCGCACAGCATTGGCTCGCCATCGGCCGTCGCG
>CAZMLP010001089.1:0-2520 GCA_964566745.1 uncultured Verrucomicrobiota bacterium
ATAATTTCAACGCCGCGAGCTTTTCGTCAAGATCGTGGGTCATCAGCGGGTCGATGACCGGGTCGATGTCGCCGTCAATGAACGCGGGCAGGTTGTAGAGCGTCAGCTCGATGCGATGATCCGTGACGCGGTTTTGGGGAAAATTGTAGGTGCGAATGCGCTCGTTGCGTTCGCCGGTGCCGACTTGGGCCTTGCGTTGCGCCGAATATTTCGCGTTCTCCTCGGCCACCTTCGCGTCGAGCAGGCGGGACCGCAGCACCTTGAGCGCCTTGGCCTTGTTCTTTTGTTGCGAGCGCTCGTCCGCGCAACGGACGATCAGGCCGGTCGGCTTGTGGATGATCTGGACGGCGGAGTCGGTGGTGTTCACGCCCTGGCCACCCGGCCCGGAGGCGCGGCAGGTGGTAATGTCCAAGTCTTCCGGTTTGATGTCGATATCCACTTCCTCGGCCTCGGGCAACACGGCCACGGTGCAAGTGCTGGTGTGGATTCGACCCTGGGCCTCGGTGGCCGGCACCCGTTGCACGCGATGCACACCGCTCTCGAACTTGAGGCGCTTGTAAACATCCGCGCCCGTGACGCTGAAAATCACCTCTTTGAAACCGCCAAGGTCGGACGGGCTGGAATCCATTGTCTCCACGCGCCAGCCGCGGCCCTCGGAGTAACGCGTGTACATCCGGTAAAGGTCCGCCGCGAAGAGCGCGGATTCCGATCCACCCGCGCCGGCGCGAATTTCGATAATCGTGTTGCGCGAGTCGGTGGGATCGGGCGGCAGGATGCCGCGCTGCACCTCGAGCGCCAGGCGCTTCTCCTCGCCCTCCAGGCGGCCCACTTCCTCGCGGGCCATCACCGCCAATTCGGAGCCCTCGGCCTCGCTCGCGACCAGGGCGCGGTTCTCCGCAAGTTCCCCGACCGTCTTGAGATAGTCGCGCCCGGTGGCGGTCAGATCCTTGAGGCGCGAGTATTCGCGCGAAAGATCCTGGGCGCGCTGCGGATTGTCGAAGACTTTGGGATCGCTCAACGACGCCTCGACCTCGGCAAAGCGCCGGGAAAACTTGTCAATGTGCGGTCGCAGGTCCATCAGAAGCCCTCCCTGAAAAAAGAGTCCGCCCGCAAGCGGTAAAACTTGCGGGCGGAAGGGAGCGGAAAAGCTACTTCTTTTTCTTCTTCGAGGACGCCTCGGCGGCGGCGGCTTGCGCGGCCTGGGTCTTGGCCATGCGCTGCTGGAACTTGTCCACGCGGCCGGCGGTGTCCACGAACTTCTGCGTGCCCGTGTAGAACGGGTGGCAAACGTTGCAAATACCGATCAAAACGGAATTCTTCGAGGAGCGGGTCTTGATCACGTTGCCGCAGGCGCAACGGATTTCCGCTTCCTGATACCGGGGATGAATATCAGCTTTCATAACAAAGGCCGGGCAACGTAGCAGCCAGCGGGCGCTTGGCAAGCGCGAATTTCAGTATTTTTCGTCATTAATGCCCGTTCCACTTCACCCGCTCCCCCTCGCTCTTGCCGGCCAGTTGGTCGCGCACCGACTCCGCGCGCCCGGCGATGAACCGCTTTAACTGGAACACCGGGCGCCGCTCCTCGTCCCAGGCGTCGCTGTCGCGCGGGCCGTCCCGAAATTTGGCGGACACCGCCTCCTCGAAGCGCCGGAGCTTGCGGCCCGACTCCTCCGCTAGTGCCGGCCGGATCACCATCGCCAACTCGTCCATGCGGCGGTTCAACTGTTCGGGCACAAAATTCCTTTCCAGCAAGTCCTGCAACCGCTCGCGATACACCTGACGGAACGGCTCGACGGCATAAAGCCGCTCCAGGAAATAGTTCCTGGCCGTCCACGGATGCCAGATGCTCGCATGCTCGCGCTTGTCAGCCGTGGAGACATAGGTGAACTTGCCCCACGATTGGTCAAGGTCCCAGGGGCCGAGGCCGAACTTGCCGGTCTTGCCATCCAGGAAGAGCAGAAAGTTCTGGCCGGTGCTTAAAATTCCATCGTAGTTGGCCAGCAATACCTCGCACGCGAGATAACGCGCGACCTCGTCGAGGTCCAAATAGTCGCCCAGTCGCGCGGCCAGTTCCGCGTCACTCGCGCCGGTGAAAAACTTGGCGAACTCGATCACACGCCGCTCCTGTTCGGTCGTCAACTTGGTCTTGGGATCGTAGATGCGCGCGTAATTTTTCCACTCGTTTCCCAAGTCCTTGAACAACTCGTAGGTGACGGGCTTGAATACCGCCGTTTCCTTGCTCGCAAAAGTCTCCCCGACCCAGGCGCTGTCCGGATTCTCGATCATCACGTACAACCCGAGCAACTGGTGGTCGAGATGGCCGCCCACTGTGAGGAACACTCGCGCATAGGAAGTGCGCGGCGCCGGCACACCCGCCTCCCGGTAAAACCGGTAGCCCATGGAGTCACTCACCGCCGAGGGGTCCGCGACCAAGTTCCCCAAATTGATGACAGGATGGCCGGCCAGTTTTTGGCCATGACCGTTTTTGTGAAGGTCGATTTTGAACGGGCGCTTGTAGCT
>CAZMLP010001090.1:0-2122 GCA_964566745.1 uncultured Verrucomicrobiota bacterium
GCCAGCCACTCGCCGGCGCGAATTCCACGACCCTTTTTCTCACTAATGTCACGGGTGCCTTGGCCGGTGGTTATTCCGCCGTGGTCAGCAACTCCGCGGGTTTCAGCACCACCCGCGTCGCCACCCTCGATGTCTTGCGCGGCATACGGCTTGGAATTGGCGGTTATCTGCGAGAGGGTTCCGGACTTGCCCTGAATGCCACCGGTCCCGGCTCCCCGCGCGTCATCCTGCAAATGTCAACCGATCTTCGGCAGTGGACCAGCCTTGAGACGAATACGATTTCTGGTCCGCAATGGCAGATCACCTTGACCAACCTGTTCGCGCCAAGTGTGTTTTACCGTTTGCAGCAAACGGCCCCATGACCAATTCCCGTTCGGCTTACCCGACAGGTGAGCTCGGGCTGCAGATTCATTGACAACATCAAAATGCCGTGACCCCATGTGTGTCCGGTGTGGCTGATAGTCCAACCAGCGAAATGGGGACTATGAGAAAGACTTCGATGAACACGCGACTGGCGATTTGGCTGACGATGGCAGCCGTGCTCTTCGGAGGGCCGGCGGCGTTGGCCTACTACGATGTCTTTTCGGCCAACCAAAAGTTCGTCGCCCAAGCCAATTTCGACGGGTTTCCCCGCGAAGACGCGGAAATTAAGGTCTATCAACGCCTCGGCGCTGGCAAACGGGAACTGAAATGGAAGGTGAGTGTGGCCGCTCCCCAGCGTGAAATCATTTATCTTTCGGACGATGGTGAATCGATCGTGCTGGAAAACCATGACTACGCCACCAACGACGCGCTTTATTTTTTTCACAACGGCAAGGAGGTCAGGCGCTACAAGGTCCAAGAGGTCATGTTGGATGAGGACGCAAGGAAATCTCTGCGAAATCCCGGTATGATGTTCATGAAAGCGACATTGGGATGGAGAAGAGGCGAGAATTTTCCCCTTTTCTCGACATGCAATGGCGAGCCTTGCTACTGCGTCTGGTATCCCGGTAAAACCAACTGGATGGCTTGGCGACTGACGGATGGCGAGCGGATCAAGCCCTCGAACAAGCAACAACAAGCTTGGAATAACGAGGCGACTTCACTTGCGCGGCAAGCCATTGCCGACGACACCCCTCCACGAAAACGAGGCCAGAGGACATATTCACTCCTGGCGGACGTGAATATTTGTTATCAATTCCTCGGAAGGTTCAAAACCAAAGAAGACCGCCAGCGCCTTGAATCGCTATTGAAAGCGGACGATTACTCGATCAGTTGGTATGGCCCCAACATTCCCATGATGTCAGCCTCGTCAGCAACTCGCGCGCGCGGGAATCGCTTGCTGGCAGATTTCGACCGTAAACCTGGCGGCGATAGACAAATTGCTTTTGCCGAAGTGGCGGGTCTCCTGGGAGCCGTGGAGGGCGTGATCCAGTTCCCGGAGATGCCTGCCGAGGGCTCTTTGGTGATCACTTTGGTCCCCGCCACTTTCACGGGCGGATGGCCGGCCAAACTGCCGGTCGAGACGATGGCCGGTTCCCTTCCGGACCTTCAGCGGGTGATGGAGACGCACAAGCTTTCCAGAGTTGCCTACGAATTCCAGACCATTTCGCCCGGCGAGTACCGCGTGAAAGTCCTTTGGAAAAAGAAAACATTTGGAGACTATCCGACGCAAGAGGCCCAACCGGAGGCGGATGATCGCACGGGCGAGTCGGAACCAATCACCATCACGGCCGGCATCACAAGCCAGCCCGAAATGTTCAAGTGTGACCGGACTTTCACTGGAAAATAATTACCAAGAGTACGGCCCCGTCCCCAAAACCGTCCATTTTCCTTCCCGGCGTCCCAGTACATAGGCAATTTCTGTTTGGTTTAAATCATCCGCCTCGTCGAAAATCTTCGCTGGCACAACGGCCCGATCTTCCTGCCACTGGACCGGCAACAACTGGATGACGGGCGCAACCTGATGCGATACGCCGTCCGCGTATTTGCCATTTTCCACCGCAGCCACCCCAATTGACTTCATGGGAAAAGACTGGCCCTTAACAGCCCGTCAATGAAGGGGTGTTTTCTTAGCGCGCGGGATGAATGACTAGCCGGTTCGGGCAAAGCGGGCGGCGGTGATTGGCGGGCCGGCAGTGGC
>CAZMLP010001091.1:0-1837 GCA_964566745.1 uncultured Verrucomicrobiota bacterium
GCGGCGAGCGCAAGTTCGAGCAGGAGGAGAAGGACAAGAGGTATCACCGCATCGAGCGCTCCTACGGGAGCTTCCTGCGCAGTTTCAGCCTCCCGGACGGGGCCGATGGCGCGAAGGTCGCCGCCGAGTTCAAGGACGGCGTCCTCAAGGTGCGCCTGCCGAAAAACGAAAAGGCCAAGCCCAAATCCGTCGAGGTCAAGATCTCGTGACGAGACGGCGATTGCGGGGCGGCGGGTGGGATGGAATTTGATCCGCCCGCGCCCCGGCACGGGGCAAGGAAACCGCCCGTCAAGCCGGCGGGAGAATGAATCATCTTGAAAAAAAATTTTCCCGGCCATTCCGGTCCCCATCCTGACCCGCGTCCCTCGCCACTGCCGGCCTCGCTGGCGCGGCAATTGCCGGGGACGCGTCACATCGAGTTGAATTTACGGGATGTCGAGCAACTCTTCAACACGATGGACCCGTCTCCCTTCCACGAAAAGGATCTGGATCACGATGCCGAGGAATTCATTCTCAGTTGGGCCCACGAGTATCATCACAACGAGCCCGTGGATTTGGTGGTGCATCTGGAAAAAGCCCCGCGCGAGGGCGATCCTGCCCAAATCGTGGCCGACGCCGTGCACAATTATTTCGCCTATCGCGGCAGGCTGAACGAGTTGGAGTTCAACCGCCTGATGAAGCAGGGCCGCACGAGCCTGCTGGTCGGCATTTTGTTCCTGGCCGCGTGTTTGGGAGGCAACCAGCTTCTCGCCTCTCCGAATCCCGGCACTCTTGCCCGGTTTCTCTCGGAGGGGCTGACCATCGCCGGCTGGGTGGCCATGTGGAAGCCCATGGAAATCTATCTGTACGACTGGTGGCCCTTGCGCCGCCGGGGCCGGATTTTTGACAAATTAAGCCAGATGCCCATCGAGGTGCGAGTCCGCGCGTGATCCATTTCCAACCGCGGCCCGGTTGACGGAAAACAATAAGGCCCGCAGGAGCCGCCAAATGCTTTTCACCCGGTTTTGAATTCCGCCGCCCGCCGAATTAGGATTCCCCATGCGTGCCATGGTTCTTGACAAACCGCGAGAGCGGCTCGGGTCCGTGGACCTGCCAATTCCGGAGCCGGGGCCCGGGCAAATCCTGGTCCGGGTAAGCGCCTGCGCGGTTTGCCGGACAGACCTGCATGTCATCGACGGCGAGTTGCCGAACCCAAAATTGCCGCTGGTGCCGGGCCATGAGATTGTCGGTCGTGTCGAGCGCCTTGGCGCTGGCGTGGCAAATTTCCAGCCCGGTGAACGGGTGGGGATTCCCTGGCTGGGCTGGACGTGCGGCGAATGCGCGTTTTGCCGCGCGGGCCGGGAAAATCTTTGCGACCGCGCGCGCTTCACCGGCTACACGCTGGACGGCGGCTACGCGGAGCACGCGGTGGCCGACGCGCGGTATTGCTTCCGCATTCCTGACGGTTACCGGGACGAGGAGGCCGCGCCGCTGCTTTGCGCGGGACTGATCGGTTACCGGTCGATCGTGAAGGCGGGCGACGCGAAACGAGTCGGAATATACGGCTTCGGCGCGGCCGCGCACATCGTCGCCCAGGTGGCTGTTTCCCAGGGCCGGAGCGTCTTTGCGTTCACGCGCCCCGGGGACCAGGCCGCGCAAGCGTTCGCCAGGTCGCTGGGCGCGGTCTGGGCGGGCGAGTCCGGCGCCACGCCGCCCGAGCCGCTCGACGCGGCGCTCCTGTTCGCCCCGGCGGGAGCCTTGGTGCCGCAAGCATTGCGGGTGTTGGCCAAAGGCGGGACGGTGGTTTGCGGCGGAATTCACCTGAGCGACATCCCCTCGTGTCCCTACGACCTTCTCT
>CAZMLP010001092.1:0-5930 GCA_964566745.1 uncultured Verrucomicrobiota bacterium
AAATGAAGGAAGAATTCCTCTCGCGAAGGAAGACTCTCAACGAGGAAATCGACCAGTTCAACGAGAACCCACATGGTTGGGTTGAACCCTTCCGGGAATGGATACAAACGGCTGAAAACATTGGGGAAATTGCACAAACGGGCACTTTTTCAGAGAAAAAGAAGCTTTCCGAAAAAGTATTCGGCTCAAACCTTATCCTGGAAGGCAAACAAGCCCGTGGTTCCGCCGTAAAACCGTTTTCCGAAATCCGTTCCCGTCCCTCTTTGAGGGAGATGGTGCGCGCGGCGGGAGTTGAACCCACAACCTGCGGCTTCGGAGGCCGTCACTCTATCCAATTGAGCTACGCGCGCACACGCGAAGGCGGGCGGAAGTTATTCCACTCCGCCAGATGACGCAATCTGTTTGTCACCCGCCCTCGCTTCGCGGGCGATCACGGCAGCTTCAACAGGCGGTAAAACCGGACCGGTTGCCGGCTGACGTCGTCCCGGATTACCAGATGACCGTTCACCACCGCGCCAGAATTGGTGACGGCCAGCCAATTCAGCAGATTCGTCGAATACTGAAGGGTCAACAGGGAATACTCGGCTGCCGTCACAGGCGAGCCATCCTGCGCGCCCAAAGTCAATCCTGCCAAGCCGCCAGCATCGGGTTGCAGCGCGAGTTGGAAAGTCTCACTGACTTGGAGGAGAGCCTCCCGGCTGGAAACAATGTTGGTTCCGTCAAGGACGGAAACATGATAGCGACCCGCGTTGGTCAAACCCGCCGTAAAACCAAGCGTCCCGTTGGTTGCGCCGACCACCTGGCCCCCGTTGAAAAACCATTGGTAGGCAGGGTGAACTGTTCCGGTCGTCGCGATCCGCAGGGTGACAGGACTCCCCCGCTTGACGGTTTGATCTTGCAGGTCAGTGACGATGCGCGGCGCGCCAAAATCCACTGCCACAAAAAAAGAATTGGTCGCGCTGGTAAAACCGTCCGAGACCGCGACAATCACGAGGAAAGAGTCCGGTGCTAACCCAATCCTGGGCACTCGCCACGTGACGCCACCCTGCGCCGGCTCAATGGTCAGGCCAAACGTGTGGGAGAGCAAACTGAAGTTCAACGTGGCATCCTCGTACGGAGAGATCGCCGACACGGCAAATCCAGCCACATCATTGGGACTCACCACTTGCGCCGGTGGCACGGACAACTGAATCGGGAAACCAACCTCGTTGGAGGGAAGTGTCTCGCGCCCCGTCGCCGTGTAACCCACCACCGCAAAGTAACGGTTTTCGCCCACCGGCACCTCTGGCAGAATCACCGCGTTCGTCGCGCCCGCATCCACACTGGAGACGTAATGGCCGGAGGCAGGGCCGGAATAAATCCGGTAGCCGATCACGGCGGGATCAGGGCTGCGATCCCAGGAAAATGGCAGCCCAGCCGCGGCGGCCGGAAGCCATGGAAGCCCGCAAACCATGCCAACCGCGATAAAGTTAAAAACACCCAAACGTCAACTCGTTCAGGCTACAGTCGCATAGAAAGCGGGTTCCTCAAGCGGGAAATCCACCCCCGCCTGGTGCATAGGGAAAGGGTCGAACGCCCGGCGTGGGGCTGCACACCGTTTCGCTGCTTGGCGGAGGCCTTTCACGCCAGGCCAGTTACGTCTTACTTTCCGGCCGCCTTGCGGACACAACGGAAACCGTAAATATCGTAACCGAAACAGACATCCGCATAACCCGGGCTTTCGTTGTAACGATAACCAGCGCGGCATGTCTCCGGTCCGGTGCGCCAAGAACCGCCCCGCACCACCCGCGTCTTTCCCTCCTCCGGCCCGCGTGGATCCTTGGCGGGGGATTGCGCGTAATAGTCCACTTGGTAGATGTCGTGGCACCACTCCCAGACATTCCCGGTCATGTCGTAAAGTCCCCACGCGTTCGGCTTTTTCTTCGCGACCGGCCGGGGACGTCCGCCCGAGTTTTTCTCGAACCACGCATACTCGCCAAGTTGGGCCGCTGACTCCCCGAACGGAAAGGCCGTGACGCTGCCCGCGCGGCAGGCGTATTCCCACTCTGCCTCCGTCGGGAGCCGGTAACCGTTTGCGTCAAAATTGCATTTCCACGTTTGCAAATCATAGCACGGCTCCAATCCCTCCGCCTTGGACCGCTGGTTGCAAAAGCGCACCGCGTCCGACCAGCGAACTTGCTCCACAGGATTGTTCTCCCCCTTCCAGCGGGCTGGATTCGCGCCCGCAACCCGCTCGAACATCGCCTGGGTGACGAGAGTTTTATCGATGGAGAAGGAACTGACGGTGACTTGGTGTGGCGGCGCGTCCGGCTGCTCCTTGTCGCCCATCGTGAATGTCCCGCCTTTGACGAGCACCATTTCGTCCCTGGACGCCGGGGCGGGAGCGTCCGCGGCGCTCAAAACGGCGACAATGAAAACAGCAAACAGCCCGCCCGCGAAGAAAGACCTGCGTGTCATGAGCCTCAGATAATTCATCAATTAATAGTCCGGCCAGATTTCATAGCCATCAGGATTGCGCAGGGCCTGGCGGCAACGTTTTCGAACTTCTTGCGCAAGTTCCAGAGCCTCCGGCCGGTTGACACAACCATAACCGGCTGTCCGATAAAGTTTGCGAGTAAGAACATGACATTGCGCCACCACATAATCCTGGGCGCCACCCATGCCGCGCCAGGCATCAAGCAGCTTTTTGTAGGCAGCCCGGTTTTCAGGATCGCGCCGGCTCGCCAGTTCGCGGGTCTTGCGGGCCAGTTCCCCGGCGAACTCCCGTGTTTTCATATTCTCCTTTTGCACCTCGTATTCCTGCGGAATCTGCGCCGCGATGGCCGCAAGGTCCTCGACATAGGGCTTCAAGACGGCGTTTGAGTATTGCGGGGATTCCAGCAGGGCCTTCAGTTCCTCCGCGAAACGTTTGTACTCCTCGATCCGCGCCATGTGTCGCTCGATGAAGTACATCATGTCATCCACCGCCCCGCTGATATAATCCTGCTTCTCGACCTCCTGGCCAACGTCAAACACCGCTTGGATGGCCTCGGTGCAGCCGCAGGTGCAGGCGCGATGAACACCATCACCGCCCCGCCGGTGATGGGTCCGCAACGCCCGTCCGGCGGGGTCGATCAACGCGTCGCAAAGCGCCCGGCCCAGTGTTGCTTTCATCACTTCCACGGGAGTGGAAATCGTGTCCGGCGTGTCCCTGCCCTCGACGAAATAGATCACCGCCTCGCCTTTCGGCGGAATCTTTTTGGTAAGATGAAACTTGGCGGTGTCTCCCTCGAACCAAACTGGATACGAATAAGAGCCAAGCACGCCGCGCCAGATTTCCTGCGCGCCGTCGCGCAACGCAAACGTCGTCCGCGTGTCTCCCTCTTTTAACTGCGTTTTCCATTTGGCCGGAAAAGGCCGCTGCCATTCGCTCGTGATTTCCTTTTCAAGATACGACGGCTTCAATTCCTCGCGATGCCAGACGCCCGCTTGCCGCGTGACGGACAAATAAATCGACTGGCCGTCGTTCTCGATGTCGATTGCCCCGCGCGGCTCCGCGCTGGACGTGTTGCTCTCAAACGCCACGTTGACCCGCTGTTTGCCCTCCGGCCACGTCAGAGTCAATGCCGCCTCGCCATTGCCAAGCAAACCAATCAGCACATTTTCCGGAGGCAATGACAACGTCTTCGCGTCAGGATAATCCCCCGGTGAAATGATCAAATCGTCCGCGATAAAGCTGGGCGCGACCACCCGGGCAAGGGATGCCTGCACGCTGATTCCCTTCACGTCCGCATCCGGCTTGACGGCGACAATACCCGTCTTGTCAAAGGAGAAAACCGCGCGCTTCTCGGCGCCAGAACCGCCGGAATACGCGGCCTCAACCACCGCCTCGTCCCCGGCATTGCGCAGGATACGGATATGGCCAAGGTGCAACGCCGCGCCTTTCGACGGAAGTGCAACGATCCCGGCGACCTCCCCTGCCCCCGTTTCGTTTTTGCCGAAAAGGATCACCCGGCCTTGGCCGGTGGAAAAAACTGCGGCCAAGTGTCGATTCTCCACCACGATATCCCCGCCCGGCGAGTATTCGCGACCATAATAACCTGGGTCCGATTTGGCTTTGGCCGGGTCTTTTTCCAGGTCCAAAAGGTCGTTTGGCACCGCCTTCCAAGTGGTTCGGGGCTCCAATCCGGGCTTTTGCCCGAGCGGCGCGGTCGTGTCCCAAACGGTCAAATTGGCGGCGGAAACCGATTGGAACGCCGCCCAGCAGATCGCCACCGCCATAAGGGGAAGCGGTGCTCTGCGCGGAGTTTTGAGTTTTTGTGGCAAGCTCATACCCAATGCGATTTGAGATTCAGTTTCGCCGCGAAGTTCTCGTTTTCTGTCCTGACACACACGAGATTCACGGCGAGGAGTTTGGCGAATCGTAGTCCCGGCAAAGTGTGAAGCAAGAATGTTCTCGGACACTTGGCAATGCCATTTCATAGCTCGCTTTCCCACGCCCAAGATTTCCGTCAAAAACGCCCCGTAGCCCGCTGACCAGCAACGGGTTGCGTCAGGGATCTCCCGCCCAACGAAAAGCAAGCCAGTTGCAGATTAATCGAACTCGTTCAATATTGGCCAAAGCATGCCAAGCATAACAAGGCCGATTGCCGAACACCATAAGCGGGGAGCCACGATGACCGGCTCCCGTGCAAAACAAGGAATGTCAAAGGCTTGAAAAACACCTGCAAACCAATCGTTTGCCATTCTTTTATCGGCACGAGTCAGGTTAATTTTGGGGAAAGAACACTTGCCACGTTTCACAGGCGGTTGGTAAACCCTCCGTGCTCGACATGGGAAAAGCATTGATTATCGCGGAAAAGCCGTCGGTGGCCAACGACATCGCGAAAGCGCTGGGCGGGTTCACGAAGCACGAGGATTATTTCGAGAGCGACCGTTACGTGATCTCGTCAGCGGTCGGCCATTTGCTTCAAATCTGCGTGCCGCCGGAATCCGAGGTCAAACGCGGCAAGTGGACGTTCGCCCATCTGCCCATGATTCCGCCCCGCTTCGATCTTCAGCCCATCGAGAAGAACGAGGCTCGCCTCAAGGTTCTCACCCGGCTTATCAAGCGCAAGGATGTGGACACGCTGATCAACGCGTGTGACGCCGGGCGTGAGGGTGAGCTGATCTTCCGCTACATCGTGCAGCACGCCGGCTCGGAAAAGCCGATTCAACGTCTTTGGCTGCAATCCATGACTCCGGCGGCGATCCGCGAGGGGTTCCAGTCGTTGCGCGATGGCAAATCCATGCAACCGCTGGCAGACGCGGCGGTTTGCCGGTCGGAATCCGACTGGCTGGTGGGCATCAACGGCACTCGCGCCATGACGGCCTTCAACTCGAAGACCGGCGGCTTCCATCTCACCACGGTCGGCCGGGTGCAGACGCCGACCCTCGCCATGCTGGTGGAGCGCGAGGAGCGGATTAAGAAATTTGTGGCGCGGGATTACTGGGAGGTTCACGGAGCCTTCGACGCGCAAGCGGGACAATATCCCGGCCGCTGGTTTGACGAGTCCTTCGCGAAGGACAAAAACGGCGACACAGACGCGAAGGCCGAGCGCGTTTGGGATTTGGCCAAAGCGCGGGCAATCCACGATAAATGCCTGGGCCAGCCGGGCGTGGTCACCGAGGAAAGCAAGCCGACCAGCCAGCTTTCCCCGCTGCTGTATGATTTAACGAGCCTCCAGCGCGAGGCGAACGGCCGCTTTGGTTTCTCCGCCTCGACGACCCTCAAAATTGCGCAGGCGCTGTACGAGAGGCACAAGGTCCTGACCTATCCGCGAACGGACTCGCGCGCCCTGCCGGAGGATTATCTCGGCACGGTGAAAACCACCCTCGAGACCCTGTCCAGCAGCGGCTACGCGCAGTTCGCGGACAAGATTTTGCAAGAAGGCTGGGTGCGCCCGAACAAG
>CAZMLP010001093.1:0-4684 GCA_964566745.1 uncultured Verrucomicrobiota bacterium
GCGCACAGGCACGCCGGTGGGCCACAGAAAACGACTGCGATGCACCAATTACCGCGCCACCGTACGATAAAAGCGGTTGGAGTTTGTGGCGGCGTTGTCTCGAAATTCCACCGTCCCGTTCAATAATGCGGTCTGAGTGGATAGCTTTACCCAATTTGGTGGAACCAAAGCAGTTGTGAACTCCAAATCATGCATTGTGCCCGGAAAACCCGATGAACGAATGACCCAATTGGTGTCCTCTCGAAAAATGGATAAACGCAAAGGAACAAAACTGACCGTAAAGGTTGTGCTGGGTCCGGCCGCAAGAGCGGTGTTCCCCGCAGTGTCGCCGGCGGTGCCCGCATCGATTGAGATACCTAGCGTGCCTGTGCCTGTGATGTCAGAGATCGTTACAATGTAGCTTTTTCCGGTGCCAGTGATTTTGACGGTGCCGTTGGCATTGCCGGTCCTATTCAAGGTGATGTTTGTCGAGGTCAGCTTGCTTGCGCTGAAATGGGCGTCGGAATAAGTGACCGTATAGGCAACCGGTCCATTTGTGGTTGCGCCGATGGAGGGGGGGCTAATGGCAATAGTTGGCCGAGTGGTGTCCACGGTAATCGGAACATTGGACTTTGTTCCTGGGGCCAGATTTCCGGCCAAATCGGTGGCTGTCCCTGCAGCGATAGAGATGCCCAGCGTGCCGTCCCCGGTTATGCCGTCGAGAATCACTGTGCGCTTCGCTCCGCTTCCTGTCACCGTCACGGTGCCGTTGGCACTACCGGTCTTGTTCAAAGCAATATTTTCTGACGTTAGCGTGCTAATAGAGAAGTTCGGATCAGTATAAGTGACGGTGAAAACGACTGGCTCACCCTTGGTAAGAAGAGAGGAAGACGGACTCAGTGAAATAGCCGGGCCGGTATTATCTACGATCAACGTTGGGCTCGGTCCGGCCACCAATGATCCGTTGTCAAGTGTGTCGATTGCTGTGGACGAAGCGAGAGAAATACTCAATGTGCCGTCCCCCTTGATATCAGAGACTGTCACTAGGCGGCTCGCACCATTTCCAGCGTCCACCGAGACAACACCGCTGGCGGTTCCGGTTTTGTTCAGAGTGATGTTTCCTGCGGTGAGGGTGCTCGCGTCGAAATGAGGGTCTGCGTATGAAACGACGTAAGTCGCCGAGCCGGCTTGGATAATGGCTACTGACGGGGTGCCAATGGTCACTTGTGGGGGTGTGTTGTCGTAGGCCACCATCATCGAAGCACTCGGGATGCCTGCGGAGTAAACGGTGGCCAAGGCGTAGCCAGCGAATGGCGTGACGGATTCGGAAGTGAACGTGGTGCCGGAAACGCTGGTGGAGGGATCGTACAAAAGAAAAGCGCTTTGCTCGTTGCCGAGTTGGCGCAATTGCACCACCGGGTAGCCAGTGGGCGAATCTTGGGACGCATTTCCGCCAGATCCGTTGGAGAAGCTGCGGAAACCTGTGCCGGTTAGCATCAATTGACCCCCCGCGCTGAATGATCCAGAATTGATCACTGGTTGCCACGTTGAGAGGAAATCGGGCGTAAGCTCGTAAAGTTCCGCCGTATTGAGCCATGTGGGCGAAAAGCCTCCCCCCCCTCCTGCCACAAGCACCTTCCGATTGAGCAATAGTGTGGCAGTATGATACTTCCGTACTTCGGGTAGGATGCCGGCATCGCTCCAATCATCGGTGGTTGGGTCGTAAATTTCCGAGTCGTTTAGGGTGCCGCTAAATCCCTGGCCGCCAACCACTAATACCTTCCCGTTCGGCAACAGGGTTGCTGTGTGGCTTTCTCTTGCTCGCGCCAAGGACGCGGCCGCAGTCCACGTGTTTGCGTAAGGGTCATAAATCTCCGCGCCCATAAAATAAGCATAGTCCGGACCGCCATCGCCCCCAGCGACCAATACTTTTCCGTTGGGCAGCAAGGTTGCAGTGTGATTGTAAAGTGTAAAATTGAGCGGCGTAGCCGCACTCCAGGATCCGGTAACCGGATCATAAATCTCGGCGCTGGCCGTTCCGCCGTTATTCCAACCGCCGACGACTAGCACCTTCCCGTTCGGCAACAGAGTTGCTGTGTGGCTTTCTCTTGCTTGTGCCAAGGGCGCGGCGACCGTCCATGCGTCGGTAGCGGGATCGTAAATCTCCGAACTTGAAGAAATGGTGTAGTTGGCACCGTTTCCACCGGCGATCAGGACCTTCCCGTTCTGCAATAATGTGGCCGTATGATAGCTGCGCGCCACATGAAGAGGACCGGCGGCTCGCCAACTGTCATTGACCGGGTCATAAATTTCCGCGCTGTTGAGAACTATGCTACCTGTGACACCGCCTCCTGTGACCAGTACCATTCCATTGGGCAATAGCGTCGCGGTGTGGCCATGTCGGGCGTTGGATAAGTTCCCTGCGGCCGCCCAAGTGTTGCGAAGAGGATCATAAAGGTCCGCGCTGTTGTCAGGGCCGCCCGTCAAAAGGACCTTTCCGTTGGGAAGCAGAGTCGCCGTGTGATTGACACGGGCAACAGCAAAAGTTCCTGCCGGCGTCCATGCGCCAGTGGTCTCATCGTAAAGCTCCGCTTTGTCAAGACTACCGCCATTATATCCTCCCGCCACCAGAACCCTTCCGTCAGGCAGCAGAGTCGCGGTGTGATTGGCTCGTGCCGGAGCAATGGCTCCGTTGGATTTCCAGACACCAGCTGCGATGTCAAAAAATTCAGTATCACCGAGATAACCGGCGGTGTCGTTGCCGCCTGCCACGAGCAGATTTCCGCTAGGTAATAACGTCGCAGTGTGATTGAAGCGGGGGTGGGTAAGGGTGCCAACGGCACTCCAAACGCCGCCTGCCGGATCGTACAATTCCGCGGAGTTGAGAGATCCACTGGGCCCGTTACCCGCTGCCACAAGCAATTTCCCGTTGGGTAGCAGTGTCGCCGTGTGACCAGCGCGAGGATCAGCTAGGTTTCCGGTAGCAAACCAAGAGTTGGCTTGGGGATCGTAAAGTTCCGCGCTACCGCTAACATTGAAGTTGGTGTCGATGCCTCCTGCCACTAGGACCTTTCCGTCGCCCAATAGTGTGGCAGAGTGATAGCGGCGCGCGACGGTAAGCGGCGTGACCGTCGTCCAAGAGTTGTCCGCAGGGTCGTACAGTTCGGTGGTGCTGATCGCATTGCCGGAAATATCGCTACCGCCAACTGCCAGCACTTTTCCATTAGACAGGAGTGTTGCCGTATGGTGCTGGCGCGCCACTGCGAGAGATCCGGCGGAACTCCAAGTGTTGTTAACTGGATCATATAGCTCGGCACTGGTAAGGATTCCGTCCGAGCCCATGCCACCGACCACAATTACTTTCCCGCTAAGCAGCAGGGTTGCCGTGTGATAAGAGCGAGCGCTGGCAAGGTTTCTCGCGTCAGCCCAAATGCCCGAGGATGGGGCGTAAAGCTCCGTACTCTTGATGACCTCGTCAGAGGTGCCGTTACCCCCGGCCACCAGCACTTTGCCGTTGGGCAACAAGGTCGCCGTGTGACCCGACCGTGCAGTGGTCAGCGGAGAAGTGGAGGTGAGGATGTTTGACGCTTGGGCGGCGGATAGCATCACAATTAAGCCGATGAGCCATGCGTACGATAGTTGCCCAATTTTGCGTGTCATAATCCATTGGTCCGAGTGAAAAATTTCGCCCCGTCTATTGTGCCGAAACCGCCTTGATTCTGCGCACGCGTGAAGAGAACGGTCGAGCCAAAGCTTTTGTTGCGACCGTAATATCGCAATCTTGCGACTTTTCGTACACCAAAGCTTGAAATCGTTACCGAAATCGACATCCTCACGCCATGCAAACCCAACCAGCCATCCGGCGGGGAACCTTCGTTTGCTTCGTCACTCTTAACCTCGTGAATTTGATTCGTTTCACCCTCCCGGCGAGGTGCTTGTGCTGATCCGGCGCTGTTTTTTGGGCCTGCTTTTCTTCGGCGCGCTGACGGGGCTGGCGCTGTTTTTGACTTCCTGCGCGACTGGCGGCCGCACCGTGGTCTCGCCGCCGCAAATCGAGGGGGCCAGCTATGTGGGCAACAAGACATGCGCGGAATGCCACACGAATATCGCCGCGCATTTTCCCGGCAGCCCTCACGCGCGCTTTCAAAAGAATGACGACCCGAAGTGGGCGGAGATGGCGGGTTGCGAGTCGTGTCACGGACCGGGTAGCAAGCACGTCGCGGCAGGCGGCGGGCGCGGGCGATTTATCGTCAATCCCGGCAAAGATCCGGCCTCCTGTTTTCAATGCCATCTCGAGGTGCACGCCCAGTTCAATCTGCCGCAGCACCACCCGGTCATTGAAAACAAGATGAACTGCGTGCAGTGCCATGATCCGCATGGACGGGACGCGATGAAGCCGGCGGGTGGCCTGGCCATGGCGCGGTTGAACCAGCAGTGCGCCCAATGCCATCGCGCCCAGACGCGGACGTTCGTTTTCGAGCACGAGGCGTTGCGCGAGGGCTGCACCGTTTGCCACAACCCGCATGGCTCGTTCAACGACAAGATGCTCGTCGAGCGGGACGCGAATCTCTGCCTCAAGTGCCATTCGCAGATCCAGGCCGCCTCCGGCCAGGTCGCGATTGGCAAGGTCGATCACTCCGTGTACCTGCGCCGCGGCGCGTGCTGGAACGCCGGGTGCCACACGGCCGTCCACGGTTCGAACATC
>CAZMLP010001094.1:0-4990 GCA_964566745.1 uncultured Verrucomicrobiota bacterium
GATAGTCTCCTTGCCAGTTGAAATCCCAATGCTTGATCCAAATCAGCCATTTTTTGGCTCCATTGGGCAACGTGGCGTAGCCCTGCATTTCACGGCAGACATAATGCGCGTGCGGCAAAACCGCGAGCACCTGGGTGTCCACCGGCAGAGTGAAATCGTCCTGCACGGTGTAGTCGGCTTGGCCCGGCGGGATGTCCAGGACGAGCGAGGTGAGCAAGAATTTGTAGCAGGTCCGTTGCGGCGGCAAATCGGTGAAATACAATCCCACCTCAGGCTGGACCGTCTCCGGTTTGCCGGTAAGCCGCAGATGCAGTTGCAAAACCAGATCCGCTCCCGGCTCCAAGTTCCAAGCCAGACCCAAGGGATTTTCCGCCGGCAAACGCCCCGGCTGCCAGCCCATGAACTGCCCGTCCGGCATTATCACACTGTCCGGCACACTCATTCCCGGGAAGCCGGGTTCGCCGTCCTTGCCCTCCAGCCGCCGTGACTGGCGGGTTGGGTCCATCTTCACAAAAGCATGGTGAACGACCTTGGAGTTGCCTGGATGAAACTCAAACGCGCGCACGTGGCGCCTGCCGGGCAGCGAGGTAGGCACGATCAAGTTCCGGTAAACATCCCTCCCCTCGCTGGGCAAATGAAACGGCGCGGCAGCCTTCAACACCAAATCCGGTTTGCCGAGCTGCCAACCTTCGGTCCAAGCGGGCATTGGCGGCAGATCGGCGGCGTTTCCTTCCACGGCGCCTGCGGCCACCCAGTCGCGAAACACCGTGACCTCCGCGTCGCTCAATCTACGGCTGTTGGCAAAATCCCCGTAACCGGGCTCGGGCAGCCACGGCGGCATGTAACGCTTTGCGGTGACCTCGACAATCTGATCGGCGTGTTTCTTGACGTCCGCGTAGGTCAGCAGATTGAAGGGTCCCGACTCGCCGGGCCGGTGACATCGCGAACAACGTGCAAAAACAATTGGCGCGACGTCCTTGTTGAATGTTAAGGGCGCCTTGGCCGCCGCCGTGACGGGAGGAGTTGTCGCGGCGTCCTGAGCTTGGATTGCCGCCGACACGAGCCAGATGCCTCCGCACGCCAGGATCATCGCGACCAACCACATCCGTTTCAAAAGATTTGGACAATGGCGTGGGGAAAGCATCTGCGGCGGCGATAACATTGGTTCTGGCGGTAAGATTGCTCGCGCCGGGCCGCTGGCAAGGAAAAGTTACAACCGCTTGATTTTCTCGACCAGCTTCGAGGTCGATTTGCCCGGCACGCCAGGCACGATCCGCACCTGACCGCCAAGGCCCTCCACGTAACGACGCTCCTCTTGGTTAATCGTTTCCAGCGTGTTGTCTCCCCCCTTTACGTAAACATCCGGTTGCGCAAACGAGAGGAAACGCATCGCTGTCAAATCAGGGAAAATGCAGACGCGATCCACCGCTCCCAACGCGGCGAGCATCGTGGCGCGGTCGGTCTCGTTGTTCAGCGGCCGGTCGGCGCCCTTCAATTGGCGCACCGAGTCGTCCCCCGTCACGCCCACCAACAACACATCGCCAAGCTCGCGAGCGCCTTCGAGGTAGGTCGTGTGCCCCGGATGCAGGATGTCGAAGCAGCCGTTCGTCACCACGAGCTTCTTGCCCGCGCTTCGCAGGGCCAGGCGCCATGCCGGCAAATCCGCCAGGGAAATCAATTTGTCGCCTGATCGCATGGCGCGATAGTGCGGCGCGCGCGAAAGCCTTGGCAACCCCGAATGCATCCACTCCTCCCTCCGCTCCTTTTTTCATCTCCTGTTCAACTCGTTTGCCTTTCCTCCGTGTTTCAGCGCCTTTGCGGTGAGGGGACTTCACCCAATTTTAACTTCCGCTTCGCCCCCGAGCCGCCATGCTGCCCGCATGCAATTTCGTTTTCCGTCAATGGCTCTGGCCGCCCTGCTCGGCTGCTTTTCCTTTGCGCGCGGCGCGGATTCCCGGTCCGCCACGGTAACACCGCTCACGCGTGTTCACGCTCACAATGACTACGAGCACAAGCGTCCCCTCTTCGACGCGCTCGACAACGGCTTTTGCAGCATTGAGGCGGATATCTTCGTGGTCGGCGGCCAGCTGCTGGTCGCCCACACGCGCGAAGCCGTCCAACCGGACCGCACACTCACGGCGCTTTACCTCGATCCGCTCCAGGCCCGGATCAAGCAAAACGGCGGACGCGTTTATTCCGGTGGACCTTCCGTGACGTTGCTCATCGACATCAAAACGGACGCCGAGGCGACCTACGCCGTGCTGCGGCCATTGCTGGAGAAATATCGCGACATGCTCACGGAGTTCCGCGTGGATCGTATGGAACCTCGGGCCATAACGGTTGTTCTTTCGGGTAACATGCCGCGCAAAACCGTCGAATCCGAGACCGTCCGCCTCGCCTCTTGCGACGGTCGCCTGCCCGACTTGGACATCAATCCCCCTGTCAGCCTCATCCCTTGGATCAGCGACAGTTGGCCTGCCCATTTCAAATGGCGCGGGAAAGGTCCGCTGCCACCGGAGGAATCCGCGCGGCTGAAGAAAATCGTGGCCCAAACGCATCAGCAGGGCCGCCGGCTTCGCTTTTGGGGCGCGCCAGACACGCCGGAAGTCTGGCAGGTATTTTATGACGCGGGTGTTGATCTGCTCAATGCCGACGATCTTCCCGGCCTGCGCGCTTTTGTGAACAAAGCGGGCAGATAGTCCACTAAGCCAGAAGGAATTCACTCCTCGACAGTCGTGTCAGTTTTTGGCTCTTCGCAGCCCTGACCTGACCCCGGCATGTTTTAACGCACAACGGGGATCGCGTTGATCAAGAATACCTAGACAACACACGGGATTCATCGGTGCGTCTTAACCAGACAAGTGGCGTTCGCAGCAAGGAAATCAAACGCTTGCTCCCGCTGTTACGGAAATGTGCTTCGATCTTATTCGGAGAGTTCGAGGCGATTGGCTGATTACCAGCAACGTTCGGCTGTTCAAATTCCCGCCAAAAACTTGATCAGCGCGTCGCGGTCAATTCCGCATAGCCTGCCAAGTCCGGCCTCGGTGGACAGGATAACGCTGGTCAGCGCGTTTTGGACACCCGGAAGGTTGATCAGGATCAGCACCGCGATGAACCCAAAACGGGACAGCTTCCAATAGGTCTCATAACTCATTCCCACAAGGTTCTTCACGAGGTGCGAGCCATCCAGCGGCGGCACGGGAATCAGGTTGAAGAAGCAAAGCACCAGGCTGATGAACGCGAGTTGGATCGCCACGCTGGTCACAGAAGCGTAACCCGTCACCATGCCCGCATTGGCGAGCCCCATCAATGCCGCCGCCAGCAGCAGATTCATCGCCGGCCCCGCCATCGCGATAAAAGTGTCATCGATCCGCCCGCGCCGCAGATTGTGGATATTCACCGGCACCGGCTTTGCCCAACCGAAGAAGAGCGGCACGCCCGCCTTCGAGCCGATGATGATGAACAGCAACGGGAGCAGCACTGTCCCCACCGGGTCCATGTGAACGACAGGGTTCAGCGACACACGGCCCAGATTCTTGGCCGTGTCGTCCCCGCACTTCCACGCCGTCCAGGCGTGGGCAAACTCGTGAAAGGTGAGCAGGATAAGGAGGTAAACATACCCCGCCAAACCGTCCCGCAGCGTTGCCATGTCCATCGCGGCGATGGTAGCAGACGCGCCGCCGCGCGCCAGTTTTTGCGGCGCGGAAACCAGTCCCGCGGCCCGCCCAACGACGAAATCCGGTTCCTTGCAAATTCCCGGGCGGGTCGTAGCATCCCGGTGGCAAACTGCCGGGAGAATTTCCAAACGTAAACTCCAAGCGGCGGTGGCCGCGATTGCCGTGATTAACTTGCCCGAGGCCGTCCGCGCGAATCCGAGCATGAACAAGCTCGAGATCGGTGATTTTTTATTCGCTGAATACACGTGCGGCATCGGTGAGGAGCGGATTGGCCTCTGGGCGCAGACGGACTATCTGGTCAACGTGGTAACGGGCAAAAAGACCTGGCACACGGCCGACGGTGTCTGGGAGACGAATCCCGGCGACACCATTTATTTCAAAAAGGGCGCGGCCACGGTAAACCAGCATTTCGAGGTCACCTTCTGCTTGCTGATGTTTTTTGTGCCGGACCATTTGGTGCGCGGAACAGTCCGCGAATTGGCCGGTTGCCTGCCCCCGGCGCCGGCGGGGGCGGCGCCGATCAAATCAGCCGCCCGGGTGGAAAACGACGTGGCCCTCTCCGCGTTCTTCCAGTCAATCCGCACGTATTTCTCCGGCGCGGAAAAGCCGTCCGAGCCACTGCTCCGCCTGAAGCTAAAGGAGTTGATCGTCAGCCTGCTGACCAGCGGGAAAAACCCGGCGCTGGCCGCTTATTTCCGTTCGTTGGGCGAGGCGGACGCGCCCTCCCTCCCCGAAATCATGGAGGCCAATTTCCGCTTCAACCTCTCGCTCGACGAGTATGCCAGGCTCTGCCATCGCAGCCTTTCCTCCTTTAAGCGCGAGTTTCAGCGGCACTTCGCCACTCCGCCAGGCGAATGGCTTCGACGCCGGCGCCTTGAACACTCCGCGATCCTGCTCCGCAGTTCCCGCATGAACGTCACCGAAATCGCGTTTGAAAGCGGGTTCGAGGACGTCTCCCACTTCAGCCGCGCCTTCAAGGATCAATTCCAAGTCCCTCCCGCCGCCTACCGGCAGAATCTCGCCGCCTGACAGCGAGTTCGGCTTGGCCTTTCCAGTCAATGGATTGGACCGCGCAGCAAAGCGGGTCCCCTCCGTCTGTGTATGGTCTCCTCCCGTTGAAACGAACGGGACCAAACGATCCCGCAAATAACCGAGACCATGTACAATCAAGAAAATCTGGCCAAAGTGCCGCTCATGAACCAACTCGCGCCGGAGGTCATGAACGCTTTCTGGGCGTTCGACAAGGCCGCCGTCGCGCCCGGCGCGATTCCGGTGAAATACAAGGAATTGATCGCAGTGGCCGTCGCCCTCAC
>CAZMLP010001095.1:0-11941 GCA_964566745.1 uncultured Verrucomicrobiota bacterium
CACCAGCCAATGGCCAGGTAAAGAACCAGGGACGACGCACATTCCCACCGGCGGCGCATCGCGGCGAGAACGAGCACGGCCACGGGCGCGGTGAGCGCCGCGAGCCAGTCGGTGTCATACCAGTAGAGCGGGCTGGTATGGCGGTAATCGGGGTTGATGTGGACGAACCAGGCATCGGCGAGATCTTGCAATTCCCACGCGATAAAAACGGCGATGAGCACGGGAAAGAATTCGGTGAGCTCCGCGCGGCTTAAGCGAGCGGGCAAGGCCGTTCCCGCGCCGCCCATCGCCGCCCAGAGGAAGCCGATCACGAAGAGACAAGCGTAGCCGTAGAGCACGGAGGGCGAGTGGCCGGAGTGCGTGTAGGCGATCACCTGCATGTAGGAGATGCTGCCGCCGAAGGACCAGCCGAGCGCGCCGAAGAAGGCGAAGAAATGCGCGCGCCGCCACCAATCCGCGCGCCCGGAAACCACCACCGCCGCCAGCGCGGCCAGCGCGCCGGGGATCATCGCGCCGTACTCGTGGCCGAAGTTGCCGCGAATACCCCAGCCGATGGAGAGCGAGAGACCGATGAGGGCAATCGCGCCCGGGCCGAAAGATTCTGGAGGCTGCTTCAAGGCTTTTTGTCCAACCACGCCTTCAGCTCGGCAATTTCCTCGGGCTTCAGGCGACGTTTGGGCGGCATGTAACCGAAATCAACCAACACGCGGATCGGGTGCGATTGCACCTTGTAGAGCGGCAGGCGGATGCCATCGTCGTCGTGGCACTTGGTGCAGAATTCCAGGGCCATCGGCTTGCCGTAATCCGGTTTCGCCTCGTTTGTCGGCCAGTAAAACTTGGAAAGCGGCTGCCGGGCAATGTGCTTGCTGATGGCGGCGGCCAGTGGGGCGTCATTCACGAGGTCGCCGCGGGCCGGATGGATCGCGAGCGGGCCGGAGGAATGGCACTTGTAACAGCTTAGCGCCTCGAACTTGACGTCCTTGCCGTTGAGATCGGCGAAATAATCGATGGGCGTCTCCAAGGTCAGGTCCTGAACGATGGAGAAGTATCCCCAGCCCTTGTCCGTGGAGGTCTTTTGGACCAGCAGGTAAACGCGGACGGTCGAGTTCGAGAAGGCCGAGATGTGATTCAACATTGGCCGGCGAATCACGTCCTCCTGGGTGCTGATCAATCCCGCGTCCGAGATCGGAATGGCGTTGCCCTCGTCGAAAAGGCGGCGTGCCTGCCGCATGTAGTCTTTAACCTCTTGCTCCGTGAGACCGTGGACATTCGCGCGCGGGTGCGGTGGCAAGGTGACCACGGCATTCGTCCATTTTTTGTGGATACGATTCGTGCCCACTGTCGAGCTGAGGCGGGTGAACTCCTCGGTGGTGAACTTGGACAAATCCAGGGGCGGCTCCAGGAGCAGGCCTGTGCCGGTTGGTTCGGCTGGTTTGATCAGCGCCGGGGCCTCGTATTCTGCTTTGGACGCATCTCCGGCCAACAGGGCAACCGGGGCGATTAACAGCAGGACGAGCGTGTTTTTGAAGAGAAGAAGACTTTTCACAGTGAACGATCGCCATGTTATCCGTCGTTTTGCGCGCTGTCGATACCTTCGGCCGGAGGAAAATTAATTCGAAGGCAGCATCGCCCAAATTGTTAATAACTCGTCCCTGATTGAGTTGAGCACTTCCTTGCTTGGGATGTCACAGTCCATCATGCATATCGAACGTCCTCATTTTTTTGGGCTCCTGGCCGGTTTGTTCCTGGCCGCGGGTCTTGTTTTGGCGGCCATGGTGGTAACCCGCGCCTGGGTTCACATTCAGGAGTCGTCCACCATCGCGGTGATGGGTTCAGCCCACAAAGATGTGGTGTCCGATTTGATCATCTGGCACGGCGGTTTCCAGGTGGAGGACACCACTTTGGTGAAGGCACAGGAAAAATGGGAGGGAGACCTGGCCAAGGTGGAGGCATTTCTGAAGGGTCGAAACATCACGAACTACGTGCTCGACAGTGTTTCTGCCACCGAGGTGAAATCAAGGCCGACGCGCGAGGACGGGGAGGTGAAAACGGTGGGCTACGCGCTTTGCCAAAACGTCCAATTCACGACCACCAACGCCGCGCTGGTCGCGACCATCGGCCTGGACTCCGCCCAACTGGTTCGCCAAGGCGTCTTGTTCACTTCCCGCAATCCCGATTTTCTCTACACCAAGGTGGCGGAGGACAAGATCACGATGCTGGCGGATGCCACCAAGGACGCCCGGATCCGCGCCGGGCAAATCTCCCGGCAAGGCGGCCGGACGTTGGGAGAATTAAGGTCGGCGCGCATGGGGATTTTCCAGATTACCGCGCGTTATTCATCGGAAACCAGCGCCGAAGGGGTGAACGATCTCAGCAGCAACGAAAAGACGATCCACGCGGTCGTTTCCGCCTCGTTCTCGTTGAAGTAGTTTGCCACTTAACAACGCAGGGCTGGGAAGAAGGCTGTTTCTGCCGGGCCGCCTCGCCGAGGATACCTTAGGCCCCGCCGGAGCGGACCATTTCATTGCCCGCGCCAGTAAGAAGGGCAAAGGCATATTCGCGGTTCATGCGGCCAATGAATTCGAGGCTGATTTCCTTCGGGCAGACCGCCTCGCAGGAGCCGATGACGGTGCAATTGCCAAAGCCTTCCTTGTCCATCGCCTCGACCATCTTCAACACGCGGCGGTCCTTCTCGACCTTGCCCTGCGGCAGAATGCCGAGGTGCGAGACCTTCGCGGAAACGAACAGCATGGCGCTGGCGTTTTGCACGCGGCCACACAGGCGCCGCAGCCGATGCATTGCGCCGCGTCCATGGCCAGATCGGCATCGACCTTGGGCACGGGGATGCAATTGGCGTCTGGTGTGCCGCCGGTGCGCACGGAAACAAACCCGCCCGCCTGGATGATGCGGTCGAACGCGGTGCGATCCACAATCAGATCCTTCACCACGGGAAACGGGTTGGCGCGCCACGGCTCGATGGTGATCGTCTGGCCGTCCTTGAAGCAGCGCATGTGCAGCTGGCAGGCGGTGGTGGCTTTGCGACCACCGTGCGCGACGCCGTTAATCACCAGCGAGCAAGTGCCGCAGATACCCTCGCGGCAATCGGAGTCGAACGCGATGGGGTCCTGCCCCTTGGCAATGAGGCCCTCGTTCACCACGTCCAGCATCTCGAGGAACGACATGTCCTCGCTAACGTTCGGCGCTTGATAGGTCTCGAAATGGCCCGCGTCAGCCGCGTTCTTCTGCCGCCAAACTTTAAGAGTCAGATTCATGAGGGTATTGGCGTTATTTGTAGCTGCGGGTGCTCATGTGAACCTCCTCGTACACAAGCGGTTCCTTGTTCAGGAGCGGCGTCTTTTCCGGGCCCTGATATTCCCAGGCGGAGACATGCGAAAAATTCTGGTCGTCGCGCTTGGCCTCGCCGTCGTCATATTGATGCTCCACGCGGAAGTGCCCGCCGCAACTCTCCTCGCGGGTGAGGGCGTCGAGGCAGAGCAACTCGCCAAATTCGAGGAAGTCCGCGACCCGTCCCGCGTGCTCGAGCACCTGGTTCAACTCGCCCTGGTCACCCTTGACAGCGACGTTCTTCCAAAACTCTGCGCGCAATTCCGGAATCCGCTTGAGCGCCTTGGTGAGGCTTTCTTTCGAGCGAGCCATGCCGCACTCCTCCCACATGATGTTGCCCAACTCGCGGTGGAACGAGCGCACCGTGCGCTTTCCCTTGATGCCGAGCAACCGTTTGGCCTGCGCGTTCACCGCCTCCTCGGCGGCCTTGAACTCCGCGCTGGTGGCGCTCGGCTTGGGCTGCTTGTTGCCCGCGAAATAGTTGCCGATGGTGTAAGGGATGACGAAGTAGCCATCCGCCAGCCCCTGCATCAGCGCGCTGGCGCCAAGGCGGTTCGCGCCGTGGTCGGAGAAATTCGCCTCGCCCAGCACGAAGAGGCCGGGGATGTTCGACATCAAATTGTAGTCCACCCACAGCCCGCCCATGGTGTAATGGACGGCCGGGAAGATGCGCATCGGCTGCTTGTAGGCGTCCTCGCCGGTGATGCGCTCGTACATCTCGAACAAGTTGCTGTAGCGCTCGCGCACCTTGTTTTCGCCGAGGCGCTTGATGGCGTCCGCGAAATCCAGATAAACGCCAAGCCCGCCGGGACCGACACCGCGTCCGGAATCGCAAGCCTCCTTGGCCGCGCGGGACGCGATGTCACGCGGGGCGAGGTTGCCGAAGCTCGGATACTTGCGCTCGAGGTAGTAATCGCGATCGGCGTCGGGAATGGAACCGGGCGCCTTGCCGCAGTCTTCTTTTTTCTTGGGCACCCAGACGCGACCGTCGTTGCGCAACGACTCGGACATCAATGTGAGCTTCGACTGGTGGTCGCCGCTGACGGGGATGCAAGTCGGGTGAATCTGCGTGTAGCACGGGTTCGCGAAACCAGCGCCTTTCTTGTAGGCGCGCCAAGTGGCGGTGACGTTGCAGCCCACCGCGTTGGTCGAAAGATAAAAGACGTTGCCGTAGCCGCCACTGGCCAGAATCACGGCATCGGCGGCGTGCGAGGTTACTTTGCCGCTGACGAGGTCTCGCACCACAATCCCCTTGGCGTGGCCGCCCACGAGGACCAAGTCGAGCATCTCGGTGCGCGGAAACATCTTCACCGTGCCGAGGCCGATCTGGCGGGAAAGGGACTGATAGGCGCCGAGGAGCAATTGCTGGCCGGTTTGACCGCGCGCGTAAAACGTGCGGGAAACCTGCGCGCCGCCGAAAGATCGGTTGTCCAGCAGGCCGCCGTATTCGCGGGCAAACGGCACTCCTTGCGCGACACATTGGTCAATGATGTTCACGCTGACTTGCGCCAGACGATAGACATTCGCCTCGCGGGCGCGGAAGTCACCGCCCTTGATGGTGTCGTAGAAAAGCCGGTAAACGCTGTCGCCGTCGTTCTGGTAATTCTTGGCGGCGTTGATGCCACCCTGGGCGGCGATGCTGTGCGCGCGGCGTGGGCTGTCCTGGTAGCAGAAGCACTTCACCTGGTAGCCAAGCTCGGCAAGCGTGGCGGCGGCGGAGGCGCCGGCGAGACCGCTGCCGACGACGATGACGTCGAACTTCCGCTTGTTCGCGGGGTTCACCAGCTTCAAGTCGAACTTGTGCTTGTCCCACTTCTGGGCGAGCGGGCCGGAGGGGATTTTGGCGTCGAGATTCATGGGCATTAGCCGCGCGCGGGAAAGAGGTTCATTTCACGATGCCGGCCAGCACGGCCACCGGTATGGAGGCGTAACCAAGAAAGATTAACAATGAGGCGACCCGGGCAAACCGGTCGATGAACGGCGCGTACGTCCGGCTTTTCCAGCCAATGGATTGGAACATCGCGCTCAGGCCGTGGCTCAGATGCAGGCAGAGCAACGCCATGGCGAGGACATAGAAGCCGGAGACGAGCGGCTTGGAGAAACCAAGGACCACCATGCGGTACACATCGTGACGGCCCTTGAGGTCATGCAACATCCGGAAGTCCTCACCTGTCAGGTTGATCGCCTGCATTTGCACGGTGTAGTGAAGGAGGTGGAAAATGATAAAAGCGCCGATGATCAAACCGCTCATGAGCATGGTGCGCGAGGCGTAGCTGGCAACCACCGGGGCGGGGCTGCCGGCATAACCGACGGGCCGGGCGGCGCGATTTTCGGCGGAGAGACGAACCGCCGACCAGACGTGCAAGAACACCAGAACGAGCAGGCCGATGCGCGCGGGCCAGATCAGTTCCGGCTTCGACTGGAGAAACTCGCCGTAGGTGTTGAGCACCTCGCGGCCCAGGAATATCTGCAAATTGCCGAGAAGATGGGCGACGACGAAAGCGAACATGAGCGCCCCGGTGACGGCCATGATGAGCTTCTTCCCCAAAGAAGAACCGAACAATTGCGAGATGATATTCATTTGAAATGGACTAGCCCGCAAGCTGCCTGACCGATCCAAGCGCACCCGTATCTAATAACTTGCGCTTACGCACGTCAATCGGGGTGTGGCAAGTATAAGCGGGGCTTGCATGGTGGTTATGGTGGCTAATCGAATCGATTTCCAGCATTATTTTGACTTAACAGTCTGCGAAAAACCATCGAATGCGCCTTGGAGGGGGTTTTGGGCTTTTTCGGGGCGGAGGATGGGGATGAAACGGCGCCTTTTTTGGACCGTTGGCGGTGAGGCGGCGAATGCATTTTCAAAGGGGAGAGGATTGAGCGGGCGGCAAGTTCCGAATAGCGACTCAAACACAGGACTCGGCTTTCGACCGGGGGCGGGCCCAGCCGGTTTTGGTTTTGCAATTTCCCCCGTCGTTTCTCCTCCGGATTTCGTTATTTCGGAAACGGTTGTGGCATTAACCCTTTTGTTGACCTAACCTCCTCCCAACACCATGCGACGTTTGCCCCTTTGGATTCTCATGTTGGCTCTCGCCGGTTTCCTCGCGCGGTCGGCGGACGGCCCGGCGGATAGCCCACCGTTCGCATACAAGACCCTGACCGAATGGCGGGACGCTTGCCTGCGGCTTCCCTCCAACAAGGAAATGCTCAGTGGCGTTCCCGCCTCCAAACAACTTCCGCTCAAGTCGTTTGCCGAGTTCAACCGTGTCCTGGACGCGTTTTTTGATCTTTGCACCACCGGGGAAATCTCCCGTGCCGAGTCATGGGCAGGAACGCCTCCCACCAAGGATTTCTACAACCGGGCTCGCGCCTATTTCGATGACGCCTCGGTGCCCTTCCAGCCGTTCGCGCAAAAAGTCGTGATCCCGGCCGGGTCGGAAGTGATCATTCATGCCGATTTTCACGGGGACGTCCGATCGCTGGTGAACATGCTCGACTCGCTGAGCCGGAGCAACTACCTGGCAGACTTCAAACTGGCCAAGCCCGACACTTACCTGCTTTTCCTGGGGGACTACACGGATCGCGGCTACTACGGCACCGAGGTGCTCTATACGTTGCTGCGCTTGCGACTCGAAAACCCCGACCGTGTCTTCCTGCTGCGGGGAAATCATGAGGACATCTCGCTCGCGGCGCGCTACGGCTTTCTCGCGGAGGGCAAGGCGAAGTACGGCGCGGCCTTCGACGGCAAAAAAATCTGCCGCCTGTACGATTTTCTCCCCACCGCGCTTTTTCTCGGGTCCGGCACGAATTTCGTCCAGGCTTGCCACGGCGGAATGGAGCCCGGCTACTCGGCGGCCTCGCTCCTGGCCGCACCCGGCGCCCGGCGTTTCCAACTGCTCGGCAAACTGGAGGAGCGAAAGCTATTGGCCACCCAGGCGCGCAAATTTTCCTTTTTCGACCCCCGCTCGCGCGCCGTGGCTGAGCGTTACTGGCAGGACTTCGATCCCCTCGCGCCAGCGGCGCCATCGCCCGTCGGCTTCATGTGGAATGACTTTACCCAAGTGTTGGGTGAACCGCAATTCAGCTATGATCCAGGCCGCGCTGTCGTTTATGGGGACCGGACCACGCGAGTGCTTCTTGAACTGAATGGCGACGCGACGAACAAGGTGCGAGCTGTGCTGCGCGCCCATCAACACGCCTCGGCGCCAACCCCCATGATGCGGCGCCTCATCGCCAGTCAAGGGATGTTCCGCCATTGGCAACCAAACGACACGCTGGAGGTGCTCGATGCCCCGGTGGAAAAACTTGGCCAGTTGCTCGACCGCGCGGGAGAGCGCGCGCTGGGCGAGAGCGCGGTCTGGACCTTCAACGTCGGCCCGGACAGCGTTTATGGCGTGGGCAACAAATTTGATTTCGACACGTTTGGAATTCTAAACGTCCAGCCTGACTACCAGGCCTGGCGGATCAAAGTGATCAATCTGCCCGGCCGGAAATAAAGGTTCCATTTTTCTGTGAAGATTTCGCGCATTCAAGCCGTCACTTTTGACGCGGGTGGAACGCTGTTCGCGCCCTGGCCCTCGGTGGGGCATGTCTATGCGGAAGTGGCGGAACAGTTCGGCGTGGAAGGCGTTGCACCGGCGGCTCTGAACGACGGCTTCGGCCGGGCGTGGCGCACCCGCAAGGATTTCAACTATTCCGAGGCGGCGTGGTTCGAGTTGGTGCGGCAATCCTTCGGGCCGCGTGCGACGGAGTTGCCGGAAGATTTTTATCCCGCGGTTTACCGCCGTTTTGTGGAAGCGGAGGCATGGCGAATCTTTGAAGATGTCGTGCCGTCCTTGGGTCGTCTTGCGAGCCTGGGCTTGCGGCTGGGGATTGTCTCCAATTGGGATGACCGCCTCGGTCCGCTGCTCGCCAACTTGAAGCTGGCGAGTTACTTCGACGCGGTCTTAATTTCTTGTGACGTGGGCTTCGCCAAGCCCTCCCCGGTGATCTTCGAGCAGGCTGCGCGCAAGCTTGGAGTGCCCCCCAGCGCGGTTCTTCATGTGGGTGACAGTGCCGCCGAGGACTTCGACGGCGCTCGCGCCATGGGGGCGCAAGCAACTCTTATAGACCGTGACCGAGAGTCTGCATTGCCCCATCGCATCTCCTCCCTTGCGGACTTGGAAGCCTTGGTTGCGACGAGCTGAGACACTTTGTCGCACGGCACTGGGTAATCTTTGCTCATTTGGCCTCCTTCTTGGTTTTTCATTGGTTCACATAAAGAATTGATCTTCAATATTTTGCGACATGGGTATCCCCCGAAATTCGCTGGCGCCAATCCTGTTTTATAGGAGGGCAGAAATCGGCAATCAGAAACGATTGTCGAGGTGAAACAAAAGACAAACACCAGCCTGCTTGGCGGACAGTCTGGGAATGATAATCCGGGCCGCCAGAAAGACAACAACACTAGACGATTTATTATGAGCACTCTTACACGTTGGAATCCGTTTCAGGAGATGGAAGCCTTGCACAGCCGGTTGAGCAGCCTTTTGGGCACGGCCCCGGTCCGCAATGGCGATAGTCGCGAGGCCTTGGCGGTGGCGAATTGGGCGCCGCTGGTGGATATCACCGAGGACGACAAGGAATATCATATCAAGGCCGAACTGCCGGAGGTGAACAAGGACGCCGTGAAAGTGACGGTCGAGAACGGGGTGTTGACCATCACGGGTGACCGCAAATTCGTGCGCGAGGAGAAGGGCAAGAAGTACCATCGCGTGGAGCGGACTTACGGAACGTTCGCGCGCAGCTTCTCGATTCCCGATGACGCGGACGAGAATCAAGTGACCGCTGACTTCAAGGACGGGGTGCTGAACGTCAAGCTGGCCAAAAGCGAGAAGGCCAAACCGAAATCCATCGAGGTCAAGCTCAGCTAATCTGCCGGGCGGTTGACAGGTTGAGCCAGCCGGGATCGGGTTCCGGCAGGCGAGTCGAACACCCGCCGGCGAACACGGATCGGAACGAGGCGAGCGGCCGGATTAAACCATCCGGCCGCTTTGTTTTTCCGCAAATTGTGGTTCCGTTCGCGATTTGTTGGCGCGACGGAATGAATAGGTTAAAGTCACGGAGACGATGGCTGCTGAGTACAAAGATTATTACAAGTCCCTTGGCGTCTCGCGGACTGCCACCGAGGATGAGATTCGCAAGGCCTTTCGCAAACTGGCCCGCCAGTATCATCCCGACGTCGCGAAGGACAAAAAAAACGCCGAGGAAAAGTTCAAGGAAATCAACGAGGCGTACGAGGTCCTGAGCGACCCCGAGAAACGGAAGAAATACGACACTCTCGGGGCGGACTGGAACTCTGCCGGGCGCAGCTTCCGGCCGCCGCCGGGCGGCGGTCGCGCCAATGGACGCCAAACGTGGCAAGGCGCGCCGGGTGGCGCGGGTGGCTTTGAGTTTGAGTTCGACGGCACCACCGGCTTTAGCGACTTTTTCGAGCAACTTTTCGGATCGAGGGGCGGAGGGCGCACCCGGGGAGCCAACTCGAGGAGCGACTTTTCCCAGCGCGGCCAGGATGTGGAGGCGGAGATTCTTGTCAGTCTGGAGGAGGCCTCTCAAGGCGCCACCCGGCCCATTTCTCTCCGGCGGGCCGACCTTTGCGACCAGTGTCACGGCGAGGGCGAGATCAAAGGGAAGACCTGCCAGACTTGCGGTGGAAGCGGGCAAGTCGAGCGCCAGGAGACGTTTCAAATCCGCATTCCGGCGGGTGTGCGCGAGGGCCAGCGGTTGCGCGTGGCGGGCCGCGGCGAGGGATCCCCGGGCTCGATGGGTGATTTGTTCTTGAACGTCCGCTTTGCCAGGCATCCGGATTTCCGCGTGGAGGAAGGCCGGTTGATCCACGACCTGCCTCTAGCGCCTTGGGAAGCGGTGCTTGGCGCCCAGGTCTCTGTGCCCACGCTGGACGGCCGGGTAAGCATCAAGATTCCGCCTGGCTCGCAGAGCGGCCAGCAATTGCGTGTGCGCGGGCGCGGCTTGGCGCAAGAGGGCGGCGCGCGCGGCGATCTGCTCGTGACGTTACGGGTGGAAACTCCGGCCAATATTTCGGGGGCCGAGCGTGCTTTGTGGGAGAAGCTGGCGAAGGAATCGGAATTTAAACCGCGCGAATAAAGGACGGGGTGATCGTCCGATTGGTTTGCCGGCCGATTAAGACTCGACCGTGTCCATTCCCTTGGCTACAAGGATTGGCATCACCTATGCAAACCGTGAGGTTTTCCCTCTCTCCTTTTGCCGCGCTTTCCATTGCCATCGCTTGCGGAACCGTTTTCGGGCAAGCACCTGCTCCCGCCCCTCCGGCCTCGACCAACGATCTGCCGAAGTGGACTTCCCAGCAGGACCACAAGAACATGATGGAGCAACTGGGAATCAAGGCGCTCCGCCCCGGGCCCTCCGGCCAGCCAAACGCGACGAACTCGGCCAATTACGATCCCGCGAAAGCCAATCCGTATCCCGACTATCCCGATGCTTTGACGTTGAAGAACGGCCAAAAGGTCACCACTCCCGAGATTTGGTGGAAGAAGCGCCGGCCGGAAATCGTCGAGGATTTCGAGCGCGAGGTGATCGGATGTGTTCCCAAAAATGTTCCGGGCGTCAGTTGGACCGTCAAGACGACCACCAACACCACTGTCGGGGACATGCCCGTGGTCGCCAAGCAGCTCAACGGTCACGTGGACAACTCCTCTTTCCCGGCAATCAATGTGGACATTCAAATGGTCGTGGTCACGCCTGCCGAGGCCAAAGAGCCGGCGCCGTTGCTGATGATGTTCGGCTTCGCGACGCTGCCTCGTCCCGCGACCAACAGCGCGCCCCGACCGGGTGGGTTTGGCTTCGGGAACGATCCCCGACCCAAGCAGCTGATCGCGGATGGCTGGGGCTACGCCTTGATAAGCCCCAACAGCGCCCAAGCGGACAACGGAGCCGGACTCACCAAGGGCGTCATCGGATTGGTCAACAAAGGCGGGCCGCGCAAACCGGAGGATTGGGGGGCCTTGCGCGCTTGGGCGTGGGCCGCCTCGCGGGGTCTTGACTATTTGGAGACGGACCCCGCTGTGAATGCCAAGCATGTGGGCATCGAGGGCGTCTCCCGTTATGGCAAAGCCGCGCTGGTTACGATGGCCCTTGATCAGCGCTTCGCGGTGGTACTGGCGGGTTCCTCGGGCGAGGGTGGCGCGAAGCCGCACCGGCGCAATTTCGGCGAGGCGGTCGAGAACCTTACCGGATCCGGCGAGTATCACTGGATGGCGGGTAACTTTCTGAAATATGGCGCCGCCGACGCCTCGTTTGGCAGCAAGACCGCAAACGATCTGCCGGTGGATTCCAATGAGTTGATTGCCCTGTGCGCGCCGCGTCCCACCTTCATCAGCTATGGCATCCCCGAGAGAGGGGACGCCAACTGGCTCGACCAACAGGGCAGTTATATGGCCACTGTGGCGGCAGGACCGGTGTTCCGGCTCTTGGGCGCGCGGGACATTGGTGAGAAGAACGATTATCACGTCGCGAAGATGCCGCCCGTCAACACCGGGCTGCTCGATGGCGAGCTTGCCTGGCGCCAGCATGACGGCGG
>CAZMLP010001096.1:0-16967 GCA_964566745.1 uncultured Verrucomicrobiota bacterium
CGCGTTTTGGACACCTACGCCTACGCGGGCGCGGGACGACAATTCAAGCGCCTCGGCGCAATCCTCGGTGGTCTCGCGCCCAGCCATAAAGCCCGTCTCAAACTAATGCTTCTCCTCGGCGCGGGCGCGACAAAGGATCAAATTCGCGCGTCGTTTGAGGATTAACATCACGGAGCGCCAAGGAGCTTGTTGATCGCGCCCATCAGCACACCTTCCACCTCCGGCGCAACAGCGGAGGAGTTTTCCTCCGTTTCGTAACCGCCCTCCCGGTACGCCACCGCCGTGCCAATGTATTCCGCGCCATAATCGCCATAAGCCGCCATCGCGACAAACAAATCGGGGCGACGAGCCTTGGCCGCGAGTTGATATTCCACGAATAACTCTCCCGGCATGAACAAAACCCGCGCACGCCCCAAGGTCAGGCATTCGACGTCAGTCTTTTGACCGGCCTGGACACGGCGAAGGAAACCGAGCTTGGACGGGCCACTGTGGGCGAGAAAGGTTTTCTCCTTCGCCAGCATGCGCTTCTCCAACTCTTCCGCGTTGAGATATTTTGCCGGTGGCAGGCTCACCGGCTCCACTGCCCAGCCCACCTCGGAAGGCGTGATCTTCTCGCGCCGGGTCGCATCCCAAGCCCGGCGCATGCCATCGGCCAATCGTTCCGCCAGAATGCCGCGGTTCTCAGGCGATCCATCGTTGTATTTCCCCGCGCCGATGTTGCCGCCCGCGCCATTGAAGTGGACGGGCAAAGCCGCCGGGACCGCCAATTCCCTCATAAATCGCGCGATGCCGGGAAAATCGGGATTCGGAATGCCGGTCCGGTAATAGCTTTGCGGGTGCGTGGCGTAAAAACTCAACACCGCCAGGGGTTTCTCGCCGTTCCAAAAGCTCACCAGCGACACCATCGGATCGATCACCCCCTCCGGCTCGGCCCTTACTTTGGGATCAGTGGTTGCCGTCCAGCGCACCGCGCGCACTTTGCCGCCCGGCCCCATGATTCGCCGGTTCGAGGCCACTTGGAATACTCGCGCCTGGCCAGTCCCGATATGAGTCACCGGTTGCGCAAGCGGCGCCGCTATCCGAATGGCACGCTGCAAATCCTTGATGACACCGCGCTGAAATGTCCCCTCAAACTGGACTGGGTCCTGCCCCGCGTCCTTCAGAATCTTCTCGGCGGAAAAGTCGCATTCCGGCGCGTCGTGCTGGTGCAGGGTGTGGACTGCCACACGCTGGGGAGCAGTTCCCGCCGCCTGGGCCAGCGCCTCGCGAAACTCGTCCTGTCCGGCGTTCGCGATGCCGATCCAGTCCACGGAGCAAAGCACAATTGGCTCGCCCGCACCCAGCAAAACCACACCGCGCGCGCGAAGTCCCAAATCCCATTTGTTCGTCACCGGATCGTAGGCCATCAACGAGCCAACTGGCGGCGTGGCATCGACATCAAAAGTCGCCAACCGCAAACCACCCGGCTCCGGCCTAGCCTCAGCGGCGACCGCGCATTTGGGGGCGAACAGCAGCGCAAAAAGAAACAGGAGAACTCGGATAAGCATGTTCGGAATCCTACGGCATTCAAGCGAACGATGCCAACTTCGGATGGAAAAAGCGAGCCGCCGACCAAATCCAGTCAGAGCGCCGGTGCCAAGGTTGGATCTGGACGCTCACGGCAGGCTCGGGCTTCAACGAAAACTCACCAACGACAGTCAACGGACAATCATCTTCAATGCGGCGATGGCAGCCGCTCCGCGTGGAGTTTGGTCGGTCACGCGAACGACCAACGGAAATTTCCCCGTTTGCACAGGCACACCCTCAATCATGCCGGTGAAGGAATCCAGAGTTAAACCTGGCGGCAGCACGCCATTAATGATCTCCACATGGTACGCGGGAATGCCGCCATAAATCTCCACCCTATGGCGATACGGCGTGCGAAATCGCGCGGGCGGAAAATTCTTGCCCTTCAGGGTCAAGGGAATGAAGGCGCTGACGGGCCTCAATTTGTAGCCAATCGCTTGGGCCGCCAATAAATCGAGTTTGGTGGCAAGCCAGCGCTTTTGCGGCATTGAGCCATGGTACTCATTACCAAACGCCCCTCGCAGGCTCGCGTCATCCACCTCCCCGTCCAAATGATCGGTCTTGTCCACATGCGCTGGCCGGCCGTGATAGGCCACGATGGCCGGCGCTTCCAATCGCCCTGCCGTCTTGGCCCGTCCAAACCACGGGTGGCCCGGGTTGAAAATGAGGGCATGGCCAATTTCATGATGGGCGATCGAGTAGAAATCGGCCGGTTCGTCCCGTAAATTGCCCGAAGTCCACCAATTCTCCTCTCCGGCGGCAAAAAGCCACCCGAGGGTGTTGTAGTTGCCCGCGATCTCCGCCTCAAATCCGCCCGTGCGGCGCAATGGCAACATACCCCTTGGACCGTGTTGAAAACCGCCCGTGACCGAGGGCTCCCCGCCGGAGCGAACCTCCGGGCTGTGGATGCCATAAGCGTAAAGCAGGAAGCCTTGGTAGGCCGCGTCGTTCCGTGTGCGGTGGCCGCTGGTAAAGCCGTTGGTATTCCAAATCAACGACCCGGCGGCGCCAGGCGGCACTTTGGCCAAATGCATATCGTCAAAAAACCAGGCCCAGTCCTGGGCGGCCTGGCGGGTGATTTCCTGGCGACGCGGGTCGGCAAAGAAACCAGTCTGGTCGCGCGAAAAATCGACAGTGACATTGAAACGGTTGGATTCCGTCTTGTCCTGGTCAATGACCTGAACTGGCAACCGCGTCACGGGACCATCCGGCTCCGCGCGAATCAACAACTCGTATTCCTCATCAAGGCCGTCCCGATCCGGAAAAATAGACATGAATACGGGCACTCTTGCGCTCGCATCCGGGATGACGACAGTCTTGGTCGGGCCATCTTTGCCCACGCTCGAAGGCAGATCAAAGTAAAGCCGGTCTCCGTTCGCAAGAAGCACCGTCGTGACCGGAAATTTGGATTCCGGCGGGGCCTTGATGAAAAACTTGATCGCCGGGTTAGCCATGAAGCCCTCCCAATCCAACAGCGTCAGGCCACGCTGGTTTACGACCCGGCCAAAAATGTCGGTGACTTCAAAAGTTTCGATGCCAGCCGCCAAGGCAAAGTTTCCCGCCGCTGGAAACAGAAGCCAAAGAAGAAATGAAACCAGTAGCAAGCGAGTGGGCGACAAGCGGCGCATCGCTTTGAACAATTCTTGGGAACACTCCTATACCACCACCGCCTTCACGACATTTCCGTGAACATCCGTGAGGCGATAGTAGCGGCCTTGGAATTTATAGGTGAGCTTTTCGTGATCGATGCCGAGTTGCTGAAGAATGGTCGCTTGCAGGTCATGCACATGGACAGCCTCGTCCACCACGTTATAACCAAACTCGTCGGTCGCGCCGTAACTGATGCCCGGCTTGACGCCCGCCCCCGCCATCCAAACCGAGAAACAACGCGGATGATGATCACGACCGTAATCAGTGGCGGTCAATTTGCCCTGGGAGTAATTCGTGCGACCGAACTCGCCGCCCCATACCACAAGAGTGTCGTTGAGCAAGCCACGCTGCTTCAGATCCGTGATCAAGGCATAACAAGCCTTGTCCACATCCTTCGCCTGGCGGCGAATCCCGGCGGGCAACCCGCCATGATGGTCCCAGCCGGGGTGATAAAGCTGGATGAACCGGACGTTTCGCTCCGCCAAACGCCGCGCCAGCAAACAATTCGCCGCAAACGTTCCCGGGTTCCTCGCCTCGGAACCGTAAAGCTCGTAAACACTCTCCGGCTCCTTGGAAGTGTCCATCACATCCGGGATGCTGGTTTGCATCCGGTAAGCCATCTCGTATTGAGCCACGCGCGAATTGATCTCAGGATCGCCCAAATCCTCAAACTGCAACCGGTGCAAATCGGCCAGGCGGTCGAGCATTTTCCGGCGGCTCTCGTCGGAAACACCGTCCGGGTTTTTCAGGAAAAGCACCGGGTCCTTGCCCGAGCGGAACTGAACCCCCTGGTGAGTGCTCGCGAGAAAACCGTTGCCCCACAGGCGCGCGTAGAGCGGCTGGTCGATGCGATCCTTCGAGATAAGAACCACAAAGGCGGGCAGGTTTTCGTTCGCGCTGCCAAGGCCGTAACTGAGCCACGACCCCATGGAAGGCCGGCCGGGCAACTGCGAGCCGGTTTGAAAGAAGGTGATGGCCGGATCGTGGTTGATCGCCTCGGTGTGGAGCGATTTGATGACGCAAATGTCGTCGGCAATCTTGGAGGTCCACGGCAGCAAATCGCTCATCCACATGCCGCTCTTGCCGTGCTGGCCAAACTTGAAAGCCGAGCCCGCCAGCGGCAGGCGCGCCTGGTTGGCGGACATGCCGGTGAGCCGCTGCCCCATCCGCACGCTCGCGGGCAAGTCCTGCCCGTTCATCTCGTTCAGCTTCGGCTTGTAATCAAGCAGGTCAAGTTGCGACGGGCCACCGCTCATGAACAGATAGATGACGCGTTTGGCCCGCGGTGGAAAATGCGGCGCGTCAAGCACCCCCTTGAACGGACTGGTCGCGGTGGTGGCGGCGGCCGCGTCGCGGTTCAATAATCCGAACAAGGCCGCGCCGCCCAGGCCGAGCGCGAACCGGCCGAAGAAATCCCGCCGGTTCATTTGAAAGTTAATGTGTGTGCAATTCATAAGAACGCGATGACGGGTGGTCCCTCATCGTCTCATCACCGCCTCGTCATGGTTGAACAACGCCTTCGCCAGCACCGCGCCGGCCGCCAGTTCCACCGGTGACAACGCGGGATCATTGGAGGCTTCGCCCACGGCGAGAACTTTCGCCGCCGCTTGCTGATCCGCCGCGAAGAGGTCGCTTTGCTCCGTGTAAAGCCGCCGCAACACCTCTACCTCGGCCGGGCCGGGCTTGCGGCCGGTGATCAAGCGAAAGGCCCAGGCCACCCGCTCGCTCGTGGTCGCGCCCCCCTCGCGGAGCATGCGCTCGCTCACATGCCGCGCGGCCTCGGTGATTTGCGGATCGTTCAACAACGTGAGCGCTTGAAGAGGCGTGCTGGTGCTTTGGCGGCGCACCAGGCAGACATTACGCTCGGCTGCGTCGAACGTCACCATCGCCGGCGGCGGCACGGTGCGTTTCCAGTAAGTGTACAGGCTGCGGCGGTGCAGATCGTCCCCATGCCCTTGATCGTAACGGGGCGCGCCCATCGCGACTTCCCAAAGGCCGTCAGGCTGGTAGGGGCGGACGCGGGGGCCGCCCAGTTTCTCGACGAGGAGACCGGAGTCCGCCAGCGCCTGGTCGCGCAGCATTTCGGCGGTCAAACGGCGGGAGGGTCCGCGCGCCAGAAGCTGGTTCGCCGGGTCACGCGCCAGAAGATCGGCGCTGGCTTTGGAAGATTGCTGATAGGTTGCCGAGAGGGCGATCTTCTTCAAAGTCGCTTTGATGTCCCACCCAGAATTTACGAAGTCGTTCGCCAACCAGTCGAGCAACTCGGGGTGGGTGGGAGGCGAGCCTTGTGATCCAAAATTATCGCTGGTTTCCACAATCCCTTTCCCGAGCATCATTTGCCAGAGACGGTTGACCGTGACTCGCGCGGTGAGCGGGTTCCCGGGTGCAAAAAGCCAGTTCGCCAAACCGAGGCGATTGCGAGGGGAATCCTTCGACAGCGGCGGAAGAAAGCCGGGCGTGTTGGCGGACACTCGCTCTCCCGGCGCGTCATAGGCTCCGCGTTTGAGCATATAGGCCGGCTTGGGCTCGGCCATTTCCCGCATCACCATGATCTCGGGCACCGGTTCCACCACGCGATTTTGCTCGCGCCGCAACGCAACGAGCTCGTTCCTCAATTGGCGGGCGGGCGGATAAACATTGGAGAGGTAGAAATCGAGCAGGCCGTCGCGCTGGTCCTCGGTCAGCGAGCCAGAGTTCAGTTTCCAAGCCTTGCGCAAGTCATCCCGGCCCGCGAGCGCCGCGACTTCCAGCGGCGTCATGGTCCGGTTAAAAACCGCGAAGCCATCGACTTGGCCATCCTTGAAACCGCTGTCGCGAAAGCGATAACCGATGGTCAATTCCGGCTCGTCGCCGCCGTAAGTGAAGTCTTTGGTGAGCCCATCGCGAATCACCTCCACCTCCGCGGGCAGGCCGTTCAGGTAAATTTTGAGCCCGGCGGCGCGGCTCGACCCGTCATAGGTAATGGCGAGGTGAGTCCACTCGTTGGTCGGCACCGCCGCTTTGGTCCGCACTTTGACCGCGTTCCCAGGCCACATGTGATGCAGGCCCACAGCAACATGGCCGTCCTCCAAGAGCAGCTCGTAACCCCGGCTACCGGCATCCATCCAGGCGCGGCTCTTGTGAAAAATGACATTGCGCGGCGCCAGGACCGGAGTCCGCACCCAGATGCCGAAGCTGAACGGATCGGCGCGGGTAAATTGCCCGAGGCCGGGAAAAGTGAAGCCGTTCTCGCCGCTCAATTCCGCCGCCTGGCCTGCCCTTCCCGGAACCAGCTTGGGATTTTCCACCGCGTTGGCAGGCTTGGTGGAGCTCAATTCGTTTGCCACTTTGCCCTCTTTGATCTCATCAAAGGAAAAAGAGCCAGTCATGCCCGGAAATCCCGGCTCGTTGCCGCGCTCCATCAGCCATTGCTCAAAAGCGCCCCGCGCGGTCTGGCGCAACGCGGGCAAGGCCGTCTCTTTCCGGGCGATCTGGCGCTGAAGCTGGCTCAGGCGGGCGTCGGTCGCGTCATCGGAGAGCAGTAACGTGGGCACGGGCATCACTTCGCCGAAATAGACCGTCTGGCCGGACTCGTCGATGTTCTGAAAAATCGAGAACATCGAATAAAAATCCTTCATCGTGAGGGGGTCGAATTTGTGGTCGTGACATCGCGAGCACTCAAAGGTAAGCCCGAGAAACGCGGTCCCCATGGTGTCAACCCGGTCCACCACATACGCGACGCGATACTCCTCCTCCACAATACCGCCCTCTTCATTTTGCAAATGGAGGCGGTTAAAGGCAGTGGCCAACCGCTGGTCTTTGGTGGCGTTTGGCAACAGGTCGCCCGCCAGTTGCCAAGTGGCGAAGCGGTCAAACGGCAGATTTTGGTTGAAAGCCTTGATCACCCAGTCACGCCACGGCCACATGGGCCGATAGCGGTCCATTTGATAGCCGTGCGTGTCGGAGTAACGGGCGATGTCCAGCCAGTCCGACGCCATCCGCTCGCCGTACCGCGGCGAGGCGAGCAAGCGATCCAGCACACGCTCGTAAGCCTTGGGGGAACGATCCGCCAAGAAGGCATCCGTTTCCTCCGTGGTGGGCGGCAAACCTGTAAGGTCCAAGGTGACGCGACGAATCAGGCGCTCTTTGTCCGCCTGAGGAGCCGGGGGCAGACCTTCCTTTTCAAGCCGGGCCAAAACATACTGGTCAATTTCATTGCGCGCCCAATTTTGGCGTTTGGTCTTGAGGGGTGGCGTCACATGAACCGGCTGGAAGGCCCAGTGTTGCCCCCACTTGGCGCCTTGATCGACCCAGCGCGCAAGAATCTCAATTTGCCGGGGGGTCAGTTTGCGATTCGAGTCCGGCGGCGGCATTTTGTCGTCCGGATCGCTCGTGGTGAGCCGGCGGATCATCTCGCTTTCCGAACTCTTGCCCGGGACCAGCACCGATTTTCCGTTCTTGTCGAGGCGAAACGCCCCCTCCTTTGTGTCGAAGCGCAACTTGGCCTTGCGCGCTTTCTCGTCCGGGCCGTGACAATGGAAACAATTGTCGGACAGCACCGGCAAAACATCGCGCGCAAAATCAACGGTGTCTTTTACCGCGGCGGCCGACGCGGCAAAGCCAACGGCAATGAACGCCAAACCAGCCATTGGCCGGAGGTTCATCAAAAGGAAACCGCGCATTCGGGACATAAATTGAAATTGCCCTAGAGGAAGCGACCAAAACAATCCCCAATTTATTCAAACTCCGGGTGAAAAGCAGCAGGCTGAGGGAGGCGAGGCGTCAAAACCATCAAGAAACGAACGAAGCCGGCGATCAACGCGAAGCGCCGCGATCCGACAGCCAAGCAATGTCGCTGTTATTCGGGGAAGTCATCGGCAAGAGAATCAAGCCCAATTGGGTCGGGGGATAATTGATGGTGGGAGAAAGCGTGCGAGGATCCTGCCAGCGATGAATTTCCGCGTGCCCGTCCGCAAACGAAAGGGTTCCCGCGCGGTTATGCAATCCGGAGGGAACCGAATTAAACTCGTGGGAAATTTGCCCTTGCGGCTTGGGAGGAGAGAAATAATCGGGACCCGACCATCCGGGGTGAGTGTCCACAAACACAAACCGCCTGGCGGGCGCGGGCGAAACGACGTCAGACAAGCGATTCACCGAGCCACTAAGCTGTGGGTCATCCCCCAAAACTCCATTCAAAGTGTAACTGCGAACTCGCGGAACATGGGAATTATTTCCAATGGTGGTGACACTGTCATCGCTCGGGCAGCGATACACGTCCGCATTCTTGATATACCTGGCAAACGCTGCGTTCTTCGTATCGGTCAAAAACAACTTGTTGGTCAGATCCTTGGAAGTGAACACCAACGAGGCGGAAGCCTTGATCCAATGAAGTCCGGGAGCCGAATTGTTGGGCACCAATTGATCCTCGTTGTCTCCCGCGTAAAAATCCCACGCAACTTGCAACTGTTTGAGGTTATTTAAACAGTAGATCGTTTGCGACCGGGCTTTGGTCTTCTGCAAGGCGGGAAGCAACAAGGCCGCGATGACCGTGACGATGGAAACCACAGCCATCAACTCAAGGATGGAAAAGGCCGCGACCTCCTGACGGAGATTGCGCGAATCTTTTCGGTTGGCTGTGATGGGCAACATCATATCCGCCTTAGCGAGATTCCTGTCGCGTCTTATGGCTTAAGTCTCACCAACTATTTCCATTTTTGCCCCAAATGTCAAGCCACAGATGCCTTTATTTGGGTTGATTCACCCAATCGGCACAAAGGGCAAAAACTGTAGCGTAAATCGACTTCCAATCCTCGCCGATTCAATGGTTTACGGTGGTTCGTGACTGGCCTTTGCGCAAACCCGCAAAAATGAGCAATCCCGTACCAAAAACGAAAGCCAGCGCTGTTGGCTCCGGCACCGGCGTCACGGTCCAACCAACATCCGACAATCCGGCGTAGTCCAAGTCGGTGAATAATTTGCGAGTCCCAGTGGTGAGGGATGGATCCATGGCGGCTTCCTGGGGGGTCGCGGTGCCCGGGACCACACTCATGGTCCCGTCCAGCCAGTGCGCGTTGCCCGGATCCAAAGAGACATTGACTCCCCCATTGGCGGCCCTGGCATTGGCGCCAGTGAACAGGCCACTGCCAACCAAGTTATTCCACGAGGTCGCCGTGCCAATCCCCAAGACGTGCCCTATTTCGTGCAAGGCCACCGAATAGAAATCGCTCTGTCCGCCGGGCACATCCGATGTCGAGGGGTCCGAATCGAAATACCAACTGGTGGCGTTATCAAAGGAAATGGAGCCACCCCACGGGCCAAAATCGGTGGCAGTGGCGCCGGTTTGGCCCCGCTTGGACACCGCGTCCAAAAACGATTGGAAGCCGCTGGCGCTAAAGCCACCGGGACCGCCCAGCCCAAGCGTGCTGCCGGATAAATCCCGGGCGCCGACGTATATCAAAAGCGTGTTGGCCGGAATCGAGGCGCCCGTGAGCGACGTCGAGGAGCCAGTCCCGGGATCGTTGAACACCTCGCTCCATGTGTTGTTTACACCATCCGGAGTGATGGCAGTCAGCGTGTCGCCAAGCCGGCTGGTGAGACTATTGGCGGCTGACTGAAGAAGCGTCCTTCGCGCGTTGTCAGAGAAAAACCCGCCCGTGTCGAGCGAGTAATCAAAGGTTATTGAGATTTGCCCGCAAACTTGGACCGGCAGGCAAACCAAGGGCAGGCAAACCGCCGCCCGTAAAACATTGCGCTGGAGAGAATTCATGTGGTTTGGAGGGTGAAGGGATGGATACACATGCACACCAATCGAGTCAATCCGTTTTGGATCACGGGAGCCTTATTTTCGTGTGATTCACCAAACCGAAACAAAAGCGCAAGGATTTCGAAGTGCGGGATCGACTCCAAGTGGCGCGTCAAAACCGCGAACCAGCCTTGAATCAAGCAGTTAGCCCCAAATCCATAGCAGAGAAAACTCGATCTCAACCCTTGACAAAACGGGCGCGGGACACGACAAGAGTAAAAGCACCACAAGCTCTCCGGCACGCCACGTTTGGGCCGGTCGCCCGTATGTTAACGATTTACGGCAATCGCACTCGCTTCTGCGACGGAGTGTCGCGCCGTAATTTCTTGAAGATTGGCGCGCTGGGCTTGGGTGGACTCACCCTCCCGCAACTGCTTCAGGCGGAGGCCAAAGAGGGAATCCGCCGGTCGCACAAGGCGGTTATCATGATCTTCCTGCCAGGGGGACCGTCCCATCAGGACATGTTTGACCTGAAGATGGATGCCCCCATGGAGGTGCGCGGCGAGTTTAAACCGATCAGGACGAGTGTTCCCGGCATCCAGATTTGCGAGCATCTGCCCCAATTGGCCAAGTTGATCGACAAAACGATTTTAGTTCGGTCCATGGTGGGGGCGACAGGCGACCATTACGCGGTGCAAGGCCTGACGGGCCGGACCGGTCGCAATCCCCCGCCCGGCGGCTGGCCATGCCTTGGCTCGGTTCTTTCCAAATTGGAGGGGGCGACAAATCCTTCCGTGCCGCCGTTCGTCGGGCTTTCCCCGAAAATGGGCCACATGGAGTGGGCCGATCCCGGCGCCCCTGGCTTTCTCGGCGTTTCACACGCGCCTTTCAAGCCGGATGGCAATGGCAAGTCGGACATGGTGTTGAATGGCGTGACTCTCGACCGGCTCTCGGACCGCAAGAACCTTCTCGCACGGTTTGACCAATTTCGCCGGGATGTGGACAGCAGCGGACTGATGGAAGGTGTTGATGCCTTCAATCAGCAGGCGTTTGGCATGCTCACCTCCAGCAGTCTTTTGGAGGCGCTCGATATCGAGCGCGAGGACGCCAAGGTGCGGAATCGTTATGGCAAGGGAGACCCGCGCAATCGCGATGATGGCGGACCGAAGCTCATGGAGCATTTCTTGACGGCACGGCGGCTCGTGGAGGCGGGGGCGCGCTGTGTCACCCTGGCGTTCAGCCGGTGGGATCATCATGGCGACAATTTCGGCGCGCTGCGACAAGACCTGCCGATGCTCGACCAAGGTTTGAGCGCATTGATCGAGGACCTGCACGAGCGCGGACTGGAAAAGGACGTGTCGGTGGTCGTGTGGGGCGAGTTCGGTCGCACGCCCAACATCAACAAAGACGCCGGGCGCGATCACTGGCCGCGCGTCTCTTGCGCTTTGCTTGCCGGTGGCGGCATGAAGACCGGTCAAGTGATCGGTTCCACAGACCGCCTGGGCGGCGAGGCAGTGGATCGCCCCGTGCAATTCGGCGATGTCTTCGCGACGCTTTATCACAACTTGGGCATCGACGTGACAAAAACGACGTTAACCGACCTCGCGGGCCGTCCCCAGTATTTGGTGGATCCCGGCTGTGCGGCGTTGCGCGAGGTTATCTAGTTCGCATGCTCACCATTTACGGCCGCCATTCCCGATTCTGCGATGGCATCTCGCGCCGTAACTTTCTGCGGATCGGCGCGCTGGGGTTGGGTGGTCTGGCGTTGCCGCAGCTTCTGCAAGCCGAGGCGATCGCAGGCAAACGCCACACGCAAAAATCGATTATCATGATCTACCTGCCGGGCGGGCCGCCCCACCAGGACATGTTTGATCTCAAACTGGACGCGCCGTCCGAGATTCGCGGCGAGTTCAAGCCCATCAAGACCAATGTGCCCGGCGTCCAATTCTGCGAGCATTTGCCGCGCATGGCGGGAATGATGGACAAGCTGGCGGTGATCCGGAGTGTTTCGGACGCGGTGGACGACCACTCCAATTTCCACTGCTTCACCGGTCGATTCAAACGCAACCAGCCACCCGGTGGCTGGCCCTCCTTTGGCTCGGTGGTGTCACGGCTGCTGGGTCCGGCGGATTCCTCCATTCCGCCTTTTGTCGGGCTGGAACCGAGAATGCAGCACCATCCCTACAACGACGCCACGCCAGGGTTCTTGGGCGCCGGCCATCAATCGTTTCGCCCGGAAGGCAACGGCAAGAGCGACATGGTGCTGAACGGCGTCACGCTGGACCGGCTCGCGGATCGCAAGGCGCTCTTAAACAGTTTCGATAACTTCCGCCGTTCCACGGATAATAGTGGATTAATGGAGGGATTGGACGAATTTAACCAGCAGGCTTTCGGTGTGCTCACTTCGAGCCGGTTGTTGGAGGCACTGGATCTTTCCAAGGAAAGCCCGCGCATCGCGGAACTGTACGGCACGGGCGATCCCAAACCGCACGGGGACGCCGCGCCGATGATGATGAACCAGTTTTTGATGGCGCGGCGCCTGGTCGAGGCGGGCGCCCGTTGCGTCACTGTGGCTTTTGGCTTCTGGGATTATCACGGCCAAAACCACAAGAACGCCAAAGCAGATTTGCCCCTGTTGGATCAAGGCGTGACCGCGCTGGTGCGGGATCTGCATGATCGTGGTCTTGACAAGGATGTGTCGGTGGTGGTGTGGGGCGAGTTTGGGCGGTCTCCGACGATCAACAAGGATGCCGGGCGTGACCACTGGCCGAGGGTCTCCTGCGCTGTGCTGGCGGGCGGCAGCATGAAGACCGGACAAGTCATCGGCTCCACGGACCGCCTGGGTGGCGAACCCGCCAGCCGGCCGGTTCGTTTTGGGGAAATCTTCGCGACTTTGTATCACAACCTCGGGATCGACGTGAGCACGACGACGATTCCCGACCTGACCGGGCGCCCTCAATATTTGGTGGATGATGGTTGCCTCCCGTTGCCGGAACTGATTTGATTTGGGCCGATGGGACGCATCAACAAAAATGTCACGGTGAGCAACGTGCTCGAACCGGCCCGCAAAATCCAATGCGAGGCGGAGGTGGACAGTTGGTCCGCTTTTTTTGTGCTGCCACTCTCCTGGAAGAACCGCTTGGGCAAAATTGCCCACTCCGAGCCCGGCACGGTGGAGCTGGCTTACGGACAAAAGGTATCGGCGGAGATTTGCGGCCCGGTGCGCATCGAGGTGGATGGCTTTCGGGCCGTGTTGACCGAGTTGCTGTTCCTTGATCTTCCGGAGAATAGTAATTTCAAGCCGTTGATTGGGCATTTGGTGCTTAACCAAGCCTTGGCGACCATGGATCTCATGGCGAACCGGCTCGTGCAGGCCAAGAACCTCGACTTGAAGCATGTCGATCTGGGCAAAATCACTCGCTAAAGCCGCCGCCCGTCACGTCCCTCGCCAGGCTCTCGGGCCGCAGTTCCTTTCCCTCTCTGCGATCATCCGCTCGACCGCGCCACTTTCTGTTGTGATTGAAGAAGCCGGGGGTTAAGCTCGTCCATATCCCGTCACCTGCGGCTCATCGGCAAATGAAATGGCGCAATCCCGGTTGCGCGCCGGCGGGCGTGATTCCGACAGGCATGAACAAACAACCGATTCTCGCGCGAGTTGCCTGGCAATCCTTGCTGGTGGCCGGCGCATTGATTGGGGCGCGAGTGACGGTTCTGGCGGACAGTCCCGAAAATAACCCGCCTCCCGCCACGTTGCGGATTCATTATTCAGCCAAGACCGACCAAACGAATGCGTGGAGCCTTCATTTGCGCGGGGCGGACGCGCGGCAACAATTATTAGTCACGGCGGAAGCGGGAGCGGGACCGCGTGATTTCACTCGCGAGGTGGAGTACACCACCTCGCCAGCGGGCATTGTCCAAGTCAGCGCTGCCGGAGTGGTTACTCCGTTGTCCGATGGAGAAACCACGCTCACCGCGAAAAGCAAAGACGGATTGACGGCCCAAATTCCCGTCAAGGTCGAGGATGCCCGCGGCGTTTTGCCGGTCAATTTCCCCAACCAGATTGTTCCCATCTTCACCAAGGCGGGTTGCAACGGCGGCGGCTGTCACGGCAAGGCCTCGGGACAGAATGGCTTTCGGTTGTCGCTCCTGGGATTTGAGCCGGCGGAAGACTACGAGCACTTGGTGAAGGAGGCGCGCGGCCGGCGGCTTTTTCCAGCGGCTCCAGACCACAGCTTGTTACTCTTGAAAGCGAGCGGTTCCCTGCCCCACGGCGGCGGCAAGCGCTTGGAGGCCGGATCGACGGATTATCAATTGCTTGTTCGCTGGATCAAGCAAGGCATGCCTTACGGCCAGACGAACGCTCCGACCATTGCGCGCATCGAGGTCTTTCCATCCGAGCGCGTCATGCCGCTACAGGGCGAGCAACAACTGACGGTCACTGCCTATTACTCGGACGGATCGAGCGAGGATGTGACGTCCAGCGCGCTTTACGAGCCCAATGACAAGGACATGGCCAAAGTGGACGAGGGCGGGCACGTCACGTTTTTCAAGCAACCGGGCAATGTGGCCGTCATGGTGCGTTATCAAGCACAGGTGGCGGTGTTCCAGGCCATTGTGCCGTTGGGCGCCCCTGTGGACCATTTGCCCGCGCCCAGAAACTTCATCGATCAACAGGTGTTTGCCAAGCTGAAGGCGATGGGCATGCCGCCGTCCGGGCCGTGCGATGACGCCACGTTCCTGCGGCGCGTCACTGTGGACATCGCGGGCCGGTTGCCCACGCCGGAAGAAACCAACGGGTTCCTCGCTGACACCAACCCCGCCAAGCGCGAGCGGTGGATCGACACTTTGCTGGCCAGCCCCGGTTACGCCGATTATTTCGCGAACAAATGGAGCGCCCTGCTCCGCAACAAACGGACCGCGCCAAATGACGCGCGCGGGAACTACGCCTTCCACGCGTGGCTTCGCGAGAGCCTGCGCGAGAACCGTCCCTACAGCGAGATCGTGCGGGACGTGCTGACCGCCTCGGGCGACCTCGAGGACAATCCGCCGGTGGCGTGGTTCAAACAAGTGCGCGAGGTCAATGCCGAGTTGGAGGACACCGCTCAATTGTTCCTGGGCATGCGCCTCCAGTGCGCGCAGTGTCATCACCACCCGTTCGAAAAGTGGAGCCAGCACGACTACTACAGTTTCGCGGCATTCTTCTCTCGCGTGTCGCGCAAACGCGGTTCCCAGCCCGGCGAGGAAATTGTTTATCACCGGCGCGGGACCGCCGAGGCGACCAACAAGAAAACCAGGGCGCAAGAAAAGCCGGCTGGTCTGGGCGGGCCGCAACTGAATCTTTCCCCCGATGACGATCCGCGTTACGCGCTGGTGGAATGGATGACGAACACCAACAATCCTTATTTCGCGAAATCGTTGGTGAACCGTTATTGGAAGCATTTCTTTAATCGCGGCATCGTCGATCCGGAGGATGATTTGCGCGCGACGAATCCGCCGACCAATCCCGAGTTGCTCGACGCTCTCGCCAAACATTTCACCGCGACCGGATATGATTTAAAGGATTTGATCCGCGTGATTTGCCAGTCGCGCGTGTATCAGTTAAGCGCGATTCCCAATCAATACAACGCGATCGATAAACAAAACTTCTCGCGTTATTACCCCAAGCGGTTGACCGCCGAGGTGCTGTTCGACGCGATCAACCAGGTGACCAAGGCCGAGAGCAAATTCGACGGCCAGCCGGCCGGGACTCACGCGGTCGCGCTGCCCGACAACAGTTTCAACGCGAACTCCTATTTCCTGACCGTCTTCGGCCGCCCGGAGTCCTCCAGCTCGTGCGAATGCGAGCGGTCGCAGGACGCCAGCCTCGCGCAAAGCCTGCACCTGCTGAACGCCAAGGATATTCAGGAAAAGCTCGCGGCGGACACCGGCCGGGCTGCGCTGCTGGCGAAGGATGCCAACCGGGGGGATGACGACAAGGTGCGCGAGTTGTATCGCTGGGTTTACACTCGCGCCCCGGAACCGGCGGAACTTCAGTTCGCGCGGGATTACGTGGGCCGGAAAACCTCGAACGCCAAAGACACCGAGGGTCGCGACGAGGCCCGGCGCGTGGCGTATGAGGACATGGTGTGGGCGCTCATCAACACCAAGGAATTCCTGTTCAACCACTAATCGACTCATCGACCGCCGGTTTCCTGTGAAGCCGGCGGTCGCGTTACAATCTGCAGTCCGAAAGGGGGGCCTTTCGAGTTGCATGCACAGTGGCCGCGCGGTGGGAACGCCGGCGGCAACAAATCCATGGCGGACAGCACTTCCCCGGTCTCTCGCACTCTCGCTAGAGTGGAGACTAACGGGGAGGTGGGGCAGCTTCGCCACGGAGGCAGCAATTCGGGCGGACTCTCTCCCCCTCCCCGACGGATGATACGCCAGTCCAACCCGGCGCCGACAGGGGCGTTTGCGCCGGCTCGCGTGGCCCCGCCTGACAACGCGTCCCTCCCCCGGCCAACTGGTCGACCCACCTTCTCTCTCCCTCTGCCGCTCTGAAGGGGTCGAACCCTGTGAGGAATCCGCCGATGCCGAACTTCCGTTCCCGCTCTCTCGCTGCTTCGCTCCGTCGAGCTTGCTGGTTGCTGTCGGCCCTGGCTTTGGGCGTCGCCGGTGTTTCGCCGGCCTTCGCGCAACTGCCCCAGACCCGGCTGTATGCCATCTTCCCCGCGGGCGGGCAGAAGGGCGCGACGATCAACCTCACGATCACCAACGGCCTCGACCTCGACAACGTCAACGAGTTGGTGTTCAGCCATCCCGGCATCAAGGCCGTGCAGAAGACCGCGCCCAATGCCGCCGGCCAGCCCGAAGCGGTGCCGAACCAGTTCACGATCACCATCGACCCCAGCGTGCCTCCGGGAATGTACGACATCCGGGCGCGCGGGCTGTACGGCATCAGCAATCCGCGCACGTTTGCAGTGGGTGACCGCAAGGAAGCCGAAGAAGTCGAACCCAACAACGCGGTTGCCCAGGCGACCCCGATCGAAAT
>CAZMLP010001097.1:0-4459 GCA_964566745.1 uncultured Verrucomicrobiota bacterium
CGCCCCTCGTACGGCCCGTCATTCGTCGCCGGGATCTGGTGGATTTGTTCGACACCACGCCGGACATTTGCGGTCAAGACCTCGACATCTCCCGCTACATCCGCGACGGCGACGACAACGACGTGCAGTTTTTCTGGCGCGACGTCGAAATAGGCGAGGAACCCTCCGAAAATGAACCGCCGCCTTTGCGTGACGAGCTTTGTCGCGTCTCTCTCGGTGAGGCCGTGAAGTTTTTCGGCAAGGAAAAAACGGGCGTTTGGATTTGGAATCCGCTCGAAAAACAATGGCAATTAGCCGCGAAACCGCGTCCTGGCGCGGTCTATCTCATCTCAGTGGCCAGAGCCGGGTATGAGGACGACATTGGCTGGACGGGTGAGCCGAAGACCAAAAAACTCACAACCCGCCGACCGCCCGAAACGAGGGCGGATTCCCATGATGACAATCGCAGCAGCTTCACCAGGCAATGGTTAGAATTGGATAAACACACGCAAGATGTCGTGTTGGAAGTTGCAACCATCGCTTCCGCGCTCGATCTGATGGCGAACGAGGTCGCCGCGCTTAACACTGCCGCGACATGGCATGATGTCGGCAAGGCGCACGATGAATTTCAGGCCATGCTTCGCAATGGCGAGGCGGCCCGCAAAGGCACAATTTGGGCGAAGTCCGGGAACAATGACGGGAAATGCGCCCGTCGCGGCTTTCGCCACGAGCTTGCGTCCGCGCTCGCTTGGCTGCTTGCAGGCCCGCCTGACGCCGCTGATCGCGATCTCATCGCCTACCTCATCGCGGCACACCACGGCAAAGTCCGTCTCTCGATCCGTTCATTGCCGGAGGAAAAGGGCGACACGGAGAATGCCGAGCGTCTTTTCGCGCGTGGCATTTGGGATGGCGATATACTGCCCGCGATCCAAACAAAAGGTCTCACTTTCGCCGGGGCAACGATCGACCTCGGCTTCATGAGGATGGGCGAGGGTTCGCGTGGTCCCTCGTGGCTCGCTCGTACCATCGCCTTACGGGACCATTTTGGCCCGTTCCGCCTCGCCTTTCTTGAAACTTTGTTGCGCGCTGCCGACGCCCGTGCCTCCTGCTTATGAATTGTAAAGAAACCAAGCTTGCCGTGAAGCAAGATCAGGTCCCACAGGCCCCGCGTGTCTTTTCGACACGCAGGGTTTCAGCGGGGCCGCGTTCAATTGAGCGCGGATAAGGAAACAGATTTTTCTATGCAAGCTAGATATTCGCTTCCGCTTTCTGGTTGTTCGCCCATCCCCCTCGCGCATTACCTGAAAGCCCTCGGGATTCTCAGGCTCGTTTCGGAGTCAAAGCAAGGTGACGCTGCTGTCACAGCGTGTTGGAAAGGGGACGCTTTCATTCTTCACTCGCGCTTGGGCCGCGCGGCGCTGCTCGAATTCTTCCTAAATGACTATGCTCCAACGGCAGTGCTTGCGCCCTGGAATGGCGGAAGCGGATTCTTTCCAAAGGACAACGACGACGCGATTTCTGCCATTTCGTCTGGCAAAGCGGAACGCCTGAGAGTATTTCGTGATGTTATCGCGACCGCTCAAAATGAAGTCGCCCGGCTCAATTTAAAGGCCAAGCCGGAGGGTGAGGCGAAAGTCGATCTCTTGCAGAACTGCCGTAATAACTTTCCCGACGAAGCACTCGGATGGCTGGACGCGGTGGTCGTCCTCGGGCAGGAAGGGGCGAAGTTTCCTCCGTTGCTCGGCACCGGTGGCAATGATGGACGGCTGGAGTTCACCAACAACTTCATGCAACGCCTCACGGAGGTCATGAGTACAACAACGGGCCAGCCCACGCCTGAATCTCAGCGCTGGCTGAAAGCCGCGTTGTTTGCCGAGGCTGCGCCGGGCTTGGCCACCAAATCGCCCATCGGACAGTTTTTTCCTGGCGCGGCGGGCGGTGTGAACGCGACCTCCGGCTTCGATGGGCCAGCAACAGTTAATCCATGGGATTTCATCCTGATGATTGAAGGCGCGCTGTTATTTGCCGCCGCGTCGGTCAAAAAACTCGAAAATGCGGGCGACGGGGCACTGGTCTATCCATTCTGCGTGCGGCAGGCAGGCGTCGGTTATGCCAGCGCGGCAGGCGCCGACGAGGCGGAGGCGCGGTGTGAAATCTGGTTGCCGCTTTGGGAAAAGCCAACCTCGTTCGGTGAATTGCGTGCCATTTTTAGCGAAGGCCGTGCCGAGGTGCGCGGGCATCCCGCGCGCAACGGAGTGGACTTCGCCCAAGCCGCCGTGACGCTAGGTGTGGATCGTGGCATCTCGGCGTTTCAGCGATATGGATTCCAAGTCCGCAACGGCCTCGCCTATTTTGCCACGCCCTTGGACCGGGTGGTTGTCAAACGAAACCAACGAGCCGATTTGCTTGCCGACATCGAGCGATGGCATGAGCGCCTGCGGCAGAAAGCTGGCCCGAAGGCAAATCCTAAACCGCCTGCTTCGGTGGCGCGCGCGCTTAATCAACTTGAACGACGCATTCTGGAGCTTTGCCGTGATGGCGGCAGTGGCACCTTGCTTGCCGTCCTCGCCGCACTCGGCGCCGCTGAGCGCGCGCTGGCCAAAAGTTTCAAGTGGACAGCCGAGAACTACCTGCATCCGTTGCGCGGCCTCAGCCCTCGCTGGCTGGAGGAACTGAATGACAGCTCGCCCGAATTCCGGCTCGCCGCCGCTCTCGCCAATGTCCGCGCCCCGCTCGGCAAGGAATCACTGTGGCTTCGCCAGCATCTTGAACCGCTGGAAATGGGTTCAACCAAGGAATGCTCGTGGGCGAATTGGGCGGATCAACTTAGCAATGATGTTGTCTGGCATGATGGTGATCTTGTTTCTGTCCTTAACGCCATCCTCGCCCGGCGTCTTGTCCGGTTCGAAAAGGCGGGCGCTTCCGGGTGGCTGGACATTGCCGCCCGATTTGCCTCGCTGGAGGACATCACTGCCTTCATCGAAGGCCGGGTGAACGAGGAATTGTTTGCGGACCTGTTGTGGGGCATTGCGTGCGTGGATCAAGGAGAAGTGACCTTGGACTCTCAGGCAACGGACAAAGAGACGGTTGCTGTCCCTTCGGCTTTTTACGCCATACTCAAGCTCTGTCATCATCGCCATGGGAAAGAACCCATCCCGCTCGTCCCTACCATCCTGCACCAAGCCATCAACAAACGGGGAAAGGACGCCTCCAAACTTGCGGCCCGACGTCTGCGCGCCTCGGGCTACAGCCCATTGGTCAGGGATCTGCCCGTGAGTGGTGACATGGCGAAACGCACGGCGGCCGCTATGCTTTTCCCCATTTCAGAACACGATTTCCGGCTGCTTAAGAAAACTGTCACTTCGGAACCAAAGGATTAAACTGCATGAACCTCGACGCACTGAAAGATCAGCCGCGCTTGCTGCTGAAAGCCGCGCTCCAACCACTCCAAGGCACGCGTTTCCAACCCACCGGCTTCCCCGATTTGGGAGCGGCGCAATTCGACGGCCCTGACGGCCGCAAGATGCTGCTCGTTGAATCCGCGCAAAGCATGGCGAACCGACTTGAAGCCGTTTGTTGGGACATGGTGAATGCCGATTGGGTCGCGCCACTCAAGGGACTGCCCGTGGTAAAAGTGAAGGACAAGGCTGGCAAGCCACTCACCAACTCCGTGCTCGAGGCGCACCGGCTCAACAGTCCTTACATAACCAATGCAAAAGGCTTCGATGCCATCAAGGGGGACATTGCCTTCGACGACAAGCGGGCTTTCGACCGTGACCCGTTGGTTCGCGCGCTGTTGAAGTACGACCCGAATTCGCTCTTGCACGGAATTTTTCTGGAGAAAATCGCGGGTGTAATTCGTTTGCCGCGCGCACTCACTGGATTCGTTGAAGCCGAGGGCGTTGCCACGGTGGCAAGTGGTGGTGTGAAAAACGACCGGGTTCGCGCGGCCAAGGGCGACGAAGGCAAGACGGCCAAGGAAGGCTTCGGCAATGTGCCGTTTCACCGCGAGGAATTCACAGGAAAGATCACTGCATTCTTCAACCTTGATCTCGCGCTTATCCGTGGTTTTGGCCTCGGCACGGATGTCGAAAAGCTGCTGGTCGCAATCGCCCTTTTCAAAATTCAGAAATTCCTTCGTGACGGGTTGCGTCTGCGAACCGCGTGCGATTTGGAAATCCCGGAAGGTGGCAATCTGGAGATCCAACGACCCAAGGAAGGATTCACCATGCCTTCGCTGGCCGATCTTGAAAAAGCGCTGCCCGCGCTAATCAAGGCTGCGTCCAAGGGCTTTGCGAATCCAACGGCGACCGAACTCACCTTCGAGGAATAGCGAATGACCGTCCTCGAACTCAGGTTCCCTGCCGGGCGTTTCCATGCCACGCCTTGGGGACGGCATGTGAATGAGGGCGCGGTGGAGTGGCCGCCTACTCCCTGGCGTCTCCTTCGCGCGTTGATCGCGACGTGGCACTGGAAGGCA
>CAZMLP010001098.1:0-5196 GCA_964566745.1 uncultured Verrucomicrobiota bacterium
CCCTGCTTGCCCGGCTTCTGGCTCCGATGATTGCGCCAGCGGTCGAGCCATTTTCCCATTAGCGGAAGATACAGGATCAATAGGCATAACCCTATCAACAGCAAATCGCGGGTCATGGTGCGTTTTGGTTAAAACCAAACTAATCTTGTTATTGGGTGCCAGCCCGCTGGAATTCTCTGGGTCGCCCCGCCGTCGCGAATCACGTCGTTCATCGGTTCTTATACTTGACGGGCGGGGAATCCGAACCGTCACGCGTCCCACAATGGAACACGGAAGACCGCCCGACTAATCAAGATTGGGGCAGGGGGCGTTAAGAAACCGTAAAGAAAGGGCGCGCATTGGAATTGATCTCCTTTCCACCGGGGTCGCAATCGGTTATGGTCGAGTCAGTTATGCAACTGGCCGACCTATTGCAGCGAGTGGACGAATTGAAGGCGGAGATCGACAAGCTCCGTCCGCTCAAGCCGGAGGTGGAGAAACGCATTCTACAAAAGCTTCGGCTTGAGTGGAACTACAACTCGAATGCCATTGAGGGTAATACGCTGACACTTGGCGAAACGCGCGCCCTTTTGATGGAAGCCAAAACTGCCGCTGGCAAGCCGATCAAGGACCATCACGACATCCAAGGCCACAACAACGTGGTCCTCTTTCTTGATGATTTTATCCAACAAAAGCACCTCTTGACCGAGGCTGCCATTCGGGAAATGCACAAGATGCTGCTGCGCGAGGCATACAAAACCAGCATGTTGACTTCGGACGGAAAAGTAATGGAGAAGTCTGTGAAATTGGGGGAATACAAGTCGGAACCCAACGCCACCAGAACATCAACGGGTGAAATTCGTTATTACGAGTTACCAGAATTCGTCCAATCAATGATGGGTGAACTTCTTGCTTGGTATCACAAGGAGGAAGAAAGCCAAACACACCCTGTGGTTCAGGCCGCCGTGTTCCATCATCGATTTTTGAGGATTCATCCATTTGACGATGGCAATGGTCGCTTGAGCCGTATTTTGATGAATTTCATTTTGATGAAAAATGGATTTCCTCCGGTTGTCATTAAAAACGTAAGAAGAGACGCCTATATGGCCGCTCTCCAAAAGGCCGACGCGGGAGAAATATCAGATTTGATGAGCTATGTGGCTGAGGAATTGGTATGGAGTGAAGAGCTTTATTTAAACGGCGCGCGTGGTCAGAGTGTCGAGGATTTTGACGACGTGGATAAAGAGATAGCCCTGTTTAAAATGGAACTAGGGGAAACCAAAAATTCGTCAAACTATTCACACGAAATACTGATCAAGGTACTCGCCGACTCGGTGGTTCCACTATTTCAACGGTTGGATCAAAAATTAATCCAATTCGACGAATTTTATTCGGAAGTAGAAGTGGATGTTCGTCCGATCGGTGAATTCAAAGGAACGCTCATTTCTGGCGGAATAAACCTCATGCCTCGAACGAATCTGGTGCAATATGTTAACAGCATTCCCGCGCGAACCAAAAAACTTCAGCGGTTGGAATCCTTTTTCAAATGGCGACAATTCCGAAGAAGTGATTTAGGTAATCCTGAGTTTTTGTTCGGCCTTACTTTTGAATTTGAAACAGCTTACTATTCTATTTCGTGTGACGAATTGCAGTTCAAGAAAAAATTCCGCTACACCGAGCGAATTTCGGACGAAGGCATCAGAGCCTTGGTTAATGATATAGCCAAGGCCTTTCTACAAAGAATTCAAGGAGTGCAGGCCAAGAAGTAGCGTCTTGGCCCGCACGTTCCCGAAATTGATCTTACGAGCAACCCAGGCTCTCGCCGCAGTTCAGGCACTTGAAGCAGGCGCCGTTGCGGACCGCGATGTGGCCGCAGGTCGGGCAGCTCGGGGCGTCGGCCATGTTCTGGAATGACGCGGTCAGGGACCCGGCGTCAGGCGTCGCCGAGCGGTGGCCATTCCCGTTGCCGTTGCTGTGACCGTTGCTTTTGGCCGTCTTGACGAAGACGTCCGTGCCGGTCTCTTCCGCAATCGGCAGCTCAGGCACCGGCCGGTTTATTTTTTTTTTAATTTCCTCGACCAGGTCGGGCATCGGCAACTCTTGCTGGCCGCGCGCGACCGAATTCTGGTCGCGATAGCCGGGCAGGAACTGGAACGCCATCCAGCGGAACAGGTAATCGATGATCGAGCTGGCGTGGCGAATTTCCGGGTTCTTGGTGAAGCCGCTCGGCTCGAAGCGCTGGTGGCTGAACTTGCGGACCAAGGCCTCCAGCGGCACCCCGTATTGCAACGACATGCTGGTGAGGGTCGCGATGCTGTCCATCAGGCCGCCAATCGTGGAGCCTTCCTTCGCCATCGTGATGAACATCTCGCCCGGTTTGCCATCCTCGAACATGCCGACCGTCAGATAACCCTCGTGACCGGCGATCTCGAACTTGTGGTTGACCGCCATGCGGGTCTCGGCGAGGCGTCGGCGGAGCGGTTGCCCGGCGACGACCCGCAGCTTGGCCAGCTCGGCCTCCTGTTCCTTGATGCGCGCCTCGAGAGAGACGACCGTGGCGTTGTCCGTCTTGTCACCGCCCTCGTTGGTCTTCTTGGTGTTGAGCGGCTGGCTGCGCTTGGAGCCGTCGCGATAAATCGCCACGCACTTCAGCCCCATGCGCCACGCCTGCATGTAGGCGTCGCGAATGTCCTTCACGGTGGCCTCGTTCGGCAGGTTCACCGTCTTGCTGATCGCGCCGCTGATGAACGGCTGCGCCGCGCCCATCATGTTCAAGTGCGCGAGATAGTGAATGCTGCGCGTGCCTTTGTACGGCTTGAAGGCGCAATCAAACACCTCGATGTGCTCGGGCTTCAGGCCGCTCTTGATCTTTTGGCCGTTTTCCTCGATGTCCTCGATGGTGTCGTGCTTCTCAATGTGGGCAATGATCGACTCGGCCTCGTTGTCCTGGTAACCGAGCCGCTTGAGCGCCTCGGGCACGGTGCGGTTGACAATCTTCAGCATGCCTCCACCCGCGAGCAGTTTGTACTTCACCAGCGCGATGTCCGGCTCAATTCCCGTGGTGTCGCAATCCATAAGGAAGGCGATGGTGCCGGTGGGCGCGAGCACGGTGACCTGCGCGTTGCGATAGCCGACCTGCTGGCCGCGGGACAGGGCGCGATCCCAGCAGGAACGGGCCTCTTCCTTGAGGTAATTGAACTCCGCGCTCGGCTGGATGCTCTCCACCGCCGCGCGATGCAGCTTGATGACCCCCAGCGTGGACTCGACATTGTCCTTCGCGACGGTTTTGGCCACGCCCGAGCATTGGGAATTGTGATAGCCGGGGAAGGGGCTCATGATGGCGGCAATCTCGGCGCTTTGCTCGTAGGCATGGCCGGTCATGATCGCCGTGAGCGCGCCAGCCAGGGCACGACCGCCATTGGAGTCATACGACATGCCGTAGCTCATGATGAGCGAGCCGAGGTTCGCGTAACCCAGGCCGAGGGTGCGGAAAATGTGGGAATTCTCCGCGATGGCCTTGGTCGGGTAGCTGGCGTTATCGACCAGAATCTCCTGCGCGGTGATGTAAATCCGCACCGCCGCCTTGTAACGCTCGACGTCAAAGGTGCCGTCCGCCCGCTTGAACTTCATCAGGTTCAACGAGGCGAGGTTGCAGGCGGTGTTGTTCAGAAAAACGTATTCGGAGCACGGATTCGTCGAGTGAATCGGCTCGGTGCCCTTGCACGTGTGCCATTTCTGGATGGCCCCGTCGTATTGCAGGCCCGGATCGCCGCACACCCAGGTGCCCTCGGCAATTTTCTCCAGGAGCGTCGAGGCGTCTTTTTTCTCCAGCGGCTTGCCGCTCGTCACGGAACGGGTCCACCATTCCTTGCCCTCCGCGGCGGCGTTCATGAACTCGTCGCTCACGCGCACGGACAAGTTCTCGTTCTGGTACATGACGGAACCGTAGGCGTCGCCATTGAACGAGCCGTCGTAGCCCTGCTCGATCAGCGCCCAGGCCTTCTTTTCCTCGCGTCCCTTGGCGTCGATGAAATCCTCAATGTCCCCGTGCCAGTCGCGCAGCGTGTTCATTTTCGCCGCGCGGCGGGTCTTGCCGCCGGACTTCACCACGTTGGCCACCTGGTCATAAACCTTCAGGAATGACATGGGACCACTCGGTTTTCCGCCACCCGAGAGCTTCTCCTTGCTGGAGCGGATTGGGCTGAGGTCCGTGCCCGTGCCGGAGCCGTACTTGAAGAGCATCGCCTCGCTGTAGGCGAGGTGCATGATTGACTCCATGTTGTCCTCCACGCTCTGGATGAAGCACGCGCTCCCCTGCGGATACTCGTACTGCGTCGGCGCCCGCTCTGCCTCGCCCTTTTGCCGGTTGTAGAACCAGTTGCCCTTGGCGGAGTTCTTGCCCACGCCATACTGGTGATACAAGCCGACATTGAACCACACCGGCGAGTTGAACGCGCCGTATTGGTTGACGCACAGCCACGTCAACTCCTGATAGAAAACCTCGCCCTCCTCCTTCGTGAAATAGCCGTCCTTCACACCCCAGTCCGCGATGGTCCGGGTGACGCGATGGATCAATTGCTTGACCGAGTGCTCGCGCTCGCTCTTCTGCGGATCCCCGTAAAAATACTTGGAGCAAACCACCTTCGTGGCCAGCACGGACCACGACTTGGGCACCTCGACGTTCTCCTGCTTGAAGATGACCTTGCCGGCGTCATCCGTGATTTCGGCGGTGCGTTTCTCCCATTCGATCTGTTCGAAGGGACTGACCTTGGCGTCGCTGAACACACGCGGGACGCGCAGGGTTTTCCTGGTTTCCGTGGCGGCTTTGCCACGACGGGTGGAGACGGCGGTCGCGGCGCTGCCGCGGCGGGTTTTGGCGGGCTCGGAGGCGAGGACTTGATCGCGGGCGTCGATCATTTTCAGGGGCCTTTCTAGCTGGTTAACGGTTATTTTGCTGGTGCAACCTAAATTTGGACACGAAAAATGCCATGGGCAACGTGTCTCCGTTCATAAATCGGGCAAGAAAAGCCCGCTCAAGGCGGGCTGATCATCCCCATTTAGTGGGGGAGTTGGCGCAGCGTAGCACTACGGATTGTGGCGGCAAGGAAATTCTGGTGAAAAAGTTATTCCCCGATTTTGCACCGTTTTTTGGGCCTTTTTTGAGGATTTTTTAAGCGGTGAACAGGCTGTGAACATCCCGTGAATTGTGTTCTCATA
>CAZMLP010001099.1:0-3848 GCA_964566745.1 uncultured Verrucomicrobiota bacterium
CGGCCGCCATGAGCGCCGCGGACACGGGTCACTTGGTGCTCTCCACGCTGCACACCACGAACGCCGCGCAATCCGTCGGTCGCATCTTGGACTTCTTCCGCGCGGACGAGCGTGAGCAGGTCCGCCGGCAACTGGCCGGCACGCTGCAAGCGGTCGTCTGCCAACGCATGGTGCAAACCGTGGCGGGGGGCGTCACGCCCGCGCTGGAAATCATGATTAACACACCAACGGTTCGCAAACTCTTGGAGGAGAATCGCTTGGACAAGCTCGGCGCGGCCATCGAAACCGGTCGCGACGACGGCATGCAGAACTTCAATCAAGCGCTCTACGATCTCGTCAAGGAGCGCAAAGTCTCGGAAAAAGAAGCCTTGGCCAAAGCCTCGAACCCCGAGGCGCTGAAGATGATGTTCCAAGGCATCTTCCTCGACGAGGGTCGCCGTATTTTGACCTGACCTGTTTTCCAACCTCGTATCCCTTTTTCACCAAAGCACGCGTTTCCCGCGTGCTTTTTTGTTGCCTTGCGGAGGCTGGTTCTCACCGGAAAAGCAAAACGCCGGAGGTAATTTCCCCCCGGCGTTTCCGCAAATTCGATTTGGAAGTGTCAATTACCGGACCCGCTCGAAAACCAGGTCGAGCGGCTGGCCCGTCAGCAGCAAGCGGTCATTTTCAAAAATGCCGGTGAACTTGACTTCCTTGCCCTTGTCGTTGGTGTTGGCAAGGGTCACCGTGTATTTGTCGCTGTCGCCGCTCCAGGTCCCCTCGCCCGCCGGGGCGGCCGTTTTAATATCAATGGTCGGCTCGATGGGGGTGACCGCCTTGGGAGCCGGACCGCGCGGCGCGGAGCCGCGAGCGCCAGCATCCTTCCCCCCGTTGAGGCGCTGCCGCAGATTTCCCGCGATGGTCGTGGGCGATCCCAGACTCTGGCGATTGTTCGGCAACCCATACCGGGCCGCCACTGCGGGGTCAATTCCGGGAGCGGCCGGAGCCGCGTTCGGATCGACCGGCGGCGGCGCGGGCGGAGCCGGGGCCTTGATGACAATCTTGTTGTCCGGCGAGGCAGTGAGAGTCACGCCCACCAAGACCGTCGTTGCCAGTTTCTTCACCATTCCCAGCTCGGCGGCGGTGATGTCGCTCTTTCGCTTCTTCATCTGGCGCAAGATGGCATTCGGGTCCAGCCGCCAGCGGCCCAAGATGCGCTCCTCGTCGTATTTGGGCGAATTGCCGGTCTCCAGATACGTCTTTAAATCCTTCAAATCGACACCGGTGATCGACTGCATCAAAGGCTGGTTGGCGAGGATCGCCTGCGTCTTCGGATTGTTGACCACGGTGCCCAATTCACTCTTGGTCTGGATCATCTGCAAATACTCGGTGTCCGTGCTGATGGCTTGGAACTCGGGCTGATCCTCCAAAGTGAGATAAGCGGGATAATTGGACAACCGGGTGGTCAGCGTCGGGTTGTGGTAAATCAGTCCCAACAGGTCGCAAATCTGGTAGTAACTGGGTTTGGTGGGATCCATCGGCGCGACCAGCTTGTCGATGCCCGTGTCGGCCATGTCTTTGCGGGCCTTGTTCAGCCAGGCCAATGTTGTGGAACTGTTCTCGTCCGGCGAGACCTGCACTGTCAGGTAGCCCGTCACGTAAATAATCAGGCTGATCAACACAAAGTGCCCCGCCCCGGCCACCAGGCCGATGCTCGCGCCGCAGCGCTGGTTCAGGATTTCCCAGCGGGTTCGGGTGTTGTCATCGGTTTTGTACTTGTAGTGCAGCGCCACCATACGGTGAACGTAAAAGGCCAGTCCCATAAACACCGCCTCGACCACAAAAAACGCGATCACCGGCGGAATCAACGGCTGAATCAATGGATTCTCGACCTTTAACAGCGGCACAATCGGCTTGGCCAACGGCGCCAGCGGCATCGCCAGAAAAATGGCGGTAAAAAAGCCGACCAGCGACACAAGCGCGCGAATGGCCCCGTAAAAATAACCTATCGCCGCAAACAGGGCGAAGCACACGATGGCAAGAATCCAGATTGACATGCAAAAATTGTAGTTCCCGGTTGGGACAAAATCACGCGGAAAATCTCACGTTGTTTTTGGCGGAAAAATCAATTCTCCGGCCGGGCGGACTTGGCGGGCCCGGGAATCGATTCATCCCCTTTGCGCAGGTCCACCAAGGTTTTGGTCACCAAATCCCTTTGTTCCTCGCGAGCCTGGCGGCTGATGGCCCGGAAATCGAGCAGGGCCATGAGCATGGCCAGGCCGACCGCCACAAAGCAAATGAGCCAAAAGATGACAAACGCAAGATTGTGCAGGAAAGGGTGAAGCAAAGTCTGGCCGAGGACCAGCATTCCGCCCGCCACCGCCAGAAAGACGATTCCCCAACGCCGCCGGCCCGATTCTTTGGAGTTCACCACGGGCGGAGGCTAGCACAACCGCCCGTCGCTTCAAACCGGGAAAGTCCGGTTGGTCAATGGCGGAACAGGCGCTCGCGATTCTTCACCAGATACCAGACCATCAGGATGTTGACGCAAAGGATCATGGCAAGGCTGCCGCTGGTCTTTTCGAGCAGCTTGTAAACCTCGACCGGAATAAAAAACGCGGTCTCGCCAATCGCCAGCCAGGCGGCCCAGCTCGCCCTCCGCGCCAGCCCGGCGCTCTCCACAAAGAGGAGCAGACTGTAGATCATCGTGCCCGAGGCCACCCACCGGATGTTGGCCGGGGTGACATCCTCCAATCGCTCGCCCAGCCGGAGGAAGAACTTGTGCTCGGGGTCCAGCCGCAGGAACCGGATGAAATTGTCGAACTCAACCCGCAGGTCATCGCCTATCAAACTGTAGATGCCGATGGCCAGGGCAAACAACGCCAGCCCCTTGCCCAGCTTGATGGCAATGATGGAGTAAAGCCCGGCGGCCCTCTTCTTCCCCGGTGTCGCGACTTCGGCCATTTAGCGAATCTTCGAAAGGAGCAATGGCACAAGGTCGGAGATTTTCACACGCTCTTGTTTCATCGTGTCACGGTCCCGCAAAGTGACCGTGTCCGCAAGTTCCGGCCCCTTTTCGCCGAGCGTGTCAAAATCAATCGTCACCCCGAACGGCGTGCCCGCCTCGTCCTGGCGGCGATAGCGACGGCCAATCGCCCCCGCGTCGTCATAAAAAACCGTCATGTGCGCGAGCAAAAGCTGCCGCACCTCGTTCGCCTTCTTGACCAGTTCGGGCCGGTTCTTGAGCAACGGAAAGACACCCACTTTCACCGGCGCGATGCGCGGGTGAAACTTCATCACCACGCGCGTCTCCTTGTTGCCCTTCTCGTCCGTCACCTCTTCCTCGGTGTAGGCGTTGGAGATAAGCGCGAGAATCAAGCGGTCCACCCCGGCGCTCGGCTCGATCACATGCGGCACATACACGCCCCGCGCCAGTTTCTCGAAATAAGCCTTGGCGTCCTGCTCCGCCTGGACCCGCGCCTCGGCCTCGGTCGCGCCCTTTTTCACCAAGGCGGGCTGGCGCGCGGCGATGTTGCTTTGCAGCAACGCCTGTTTTTTCGCGTCGTCCAGTTTGGCCCAGGCGGCCTTCAGCTCCTCGTCGAAATACTCCATCGACTTGCCGCTGTGCTTTTGGTGCTGGGACAGATCGAAGTCCCCGCGCGCCGCAATGCCCTCGAGTTCCTGCGTGCCGAAGGGAAACTTGAACAGGATGTCCACGCAGGCTTTGGCGTAGTGCGCCAGTTCCTCCGGCTTCTGCCAATACTCCTCCAGCGTCGTGCGCGGCAGCCCGATGCTCTCGTAAAATTTAACGCGCTCCTCGACCCAATATTTGTGCCAGAGTTGCCACCCCCACGAGGGTTGCGGCTCGC
>CAZMLP010001100.1:0-3857 GCA_964566745.1 uncultured Verrucomicrobiota bacterium
TCGATGGATTCGTTGATCTCGTTATCGAAGACATAGAGGCTGCCGGTCAGTCCGATAACGACAAGGAACCCGCCGACGATGAGGCCGAGCCAGTGATGAAACGCAATCCATCGTCGCCGCCATCGTTGCACGGAAACCACCACCGGGGCCTTGTCATCGGGTGTGCCCATATTGGTTAGATTTTGCAGCTCGCTGCCAGAATGAAAGTGCGCGGCTTACTTGGAGCAATGAAACCGCCGTCCGAGGCGCGGTGTTGGCGATCCGCAAGGTTTCCGATGTTCAGTTGCACGCGGAAATCCAAGCTGATTTCATAGGCGGCAAGCGCATTGAACTCCGCCACCACCGGGAGTATAAACGTGTTCTGCACTTCGCCTCCATCGGTCTCGCATAATAGAAGTGGCCGCCGTTCCGACGAGCACGGCAAAGGCAATGATCTAGTCAGGAGGAGAAGAAGAGAGGGCGCGCACGGCGAAAGGAAGCCGCGGACGGCCCGGCAGAAGTTCATCAACTCTGGGCCCGTCCGATAGCAGCGTATCCACTGCGCCCTCAAATTTTTCTCCGATGTCGCCAGCCCTCCGTGCACAAGGACACGGGAAGCACCGACGTCGCTTGTTGACCGAATTGAAACGATACAGCCGGGGCGAATCGCTCCGGCGAAACACTCACGCGTGATGGGACGCGCGAGCCGATTCGATTAGAGGGAAACCGGACGGGGGGGAGGCGTGGGGGGAGATTGGGAAAACTGGCCTTGGCTCGCGAGCAGTGGATCCACCCCAACTTCAAGCCTGGGAGGAAAAAGCCGCGGCATTACGCCAGCCGGAACACCCTGGTCGAGTTTGTTGAAAGAACCTGGAGCTTCCCGTTCCTGTTTTTTTTCATGGGCCTTCCCCTGCCGAACCACTTTGCAAAGTTCGCAAGGGTGCTGGCCGTCGAAGGTTTTGCTCACAGCTTCAGTAAAAGAAGCATCGCGCGAGTAGCTGACAATCATTCCGACCCAGGCGACAGATTGCAGAAATGCCCAGTGCGCGCCGAGCGAAAGCGTCAGCGTTAATACCACGAGCCACTTGGACAGCCGGGCCAGCACCAAACAGATAATCTAATCTTGCGGGGAAAGTGTCAATACTTGTCACTTGTCTTGCCAGGGGTGACGCATACGAAAGGAAGTCTGATTTTTGCACGTACTTTGTAAATGCAGCGCGTGCAGGGGAGGGTGCCAAAGCATCCGAAGACGAAAACGCGGACGGAAATCAGACCGGCAAGCCATCTGGCGCGTTTTGGAAGAGGCGCCCGTCCCGCGGCGTCGCCACGGTCCGCTCCACCGCACCCTGCAAGTCCGTAAATAAACGAGGGGGTCCGAATCCACCTCGGTTTTTAACGGGCTGTTAGGATTCCAGCCAGAACCAGCCCAGCACGGTCCAGTCTTTGAACCACGCTTTGATTTGCTCCGGGCGCGCCGTCTTAGTCACAGCTTGCAGGGCGTTCTCCAAAGACGCACCCGCCTGCAGCGCGATAAGCAGTTCGTGCTGGGCTGGCCGCAGGCGTTTGTAGAACACTCGATTCCGGTAGCGATGCACTGCCAACAGGACCGGCTTCTGTCCGGACGGAGGAATGGCATTGAGGTGAGAGGCTCTTCTGAGGCTTGCGACCGCATTGCTGGCTTCACCGCGCAAGCCCGCATCTTGGCGCAATGAAATCAGGAAATGATCAAACGGGTGGTCCAATGCCAGCAAAGTTATATTGGGCTGAAGACGGAGGGGAATGTCTGCCGGTTCCCGGCCGAGCAGTTCGTCCATGCGCAACGCCGGCTTGGCCACTTTGTCGAAAGCTTCGATATACGCCCATTCCAGCCGGGCCATGTCCAAGGCAGGCGCGGTGCGCGGCCGGGTCCAGTGCGGTTCGCGGGCGATGAAGTCAATGAGGTTCCGGCCGAGGTCACGCAGGGTGAAGGTGGTCGAAGGATGGCGATCCAAGTAAGCCAGCGTCAACTTGAGAAAAGGCCGGTCTCCCAGCACCGCGCGCAGTCCCGGGAAGTCGCTGAAGAAGCAATCAACGAGGCGAAACCAGTATTGCCGGTTGTAGATCTCTAAGCGCTCGAAAGAAGTCAGCCGGTTGTTTGGCTTGATGAAGTCAGCCACGACTTCCCGGGTCGGGCGTCCATCGATCCACCGCGTTTGCATGCGCTCGGCACGGTTCAGGGGACGCATCACCGCACCGGCCATGAGTCGTTGCAGATCACGCAGTTCCCGAATCGTCTGACGCTTCTGGCGCCGGGACGGCTTCGAGACCTTCGACGAACCGATTCGCTTTGAGGGCTTCATTGTGGACTTCTTCAAACGAGGGAATCCGGTCATCCCACTCGAGCAGGGTGGCGGTCGGTCCGGCGATTTGCGTGGCGCGGGCGTAAAGCTGCCACACGGGGTCGATAACAGGATGATCGTGGGTGTCGAGAATGTATTTCCGATACTGCGAATGTCCGGCGATGTGAATCTGCGCAATGCGCCCGGCGGGCACTTGGTTCAGATAATCGAGCGGATTGAAACCGTGATTGAAGGAAGAGACATAGATGTTGTTTACGTCGAGGAGAATTCCACAGTCCGCCCGTTCGACCACTTCGCTGAGGAACTCCCATTCCGTCATTTCCGAAACCTGGAACTCGGCGTAGCTGCTTACGTTCTCCACCACGATGGGCACTTCGAGAAAGTCGCGCGCCTCGCGGATTTTCCGGGCGGTCACTTTCGCCGCCGCGAAGGTGTAGGGCATCGGCAGCAGGTCGTGTGTGTAGCGTCCGTCCACGCTGCCCCAGCACAGGTGGTCAGACAGCCACGGCGTCCGGGTGCGCTTCACGAGGCGCTTGAGTTTCTTTAAGTGCTCGCGGTTCAACGGTTCGGCGGAGCCGAAATACATCGAGACGCCGTGCTGCACGACGCGATAGCACTCAAGGATCTGGTCGAGGATTTCCAACGGTCGCCCGCCATCAACCATGAAGTTCTCGGAAATGATCTCGAACCAATCTACGCCTGGCTTGCGCTTCAAGATATGGCGGTAATGCGGAATGCGCAAGCCGATCCCAACTCCATAATCTGTGAAGGCGTTGAAGCGATTGGCGGGCATTATTCCAAGGCGCGAAAAACGTCGCAGGCAGGATGCACCCAGCCTCTCCTGCCAATCAAACGTGGCTCGGGGACCGAACCTTTGTTCTAAATCTACTTGAGGTCCTTCTCCGTCACATGACAACCACCTTTGCCCTTGCACGAATTCTTGAACTTGCAGCCATTGTCACCGCTCTTGCACCCGCCGAGACCCTTGCAGTCGTTCTTGCCTGCGCAGTCATGGATTTTGGCCATCTTCTTGCCCGAGGCTTCCATGCCCGGCTTCGCGGATCGTTCCGACGTGCAGCCTTGCTGGAGGGTGGCGCCGCTGAGAAGGCCCGCGATGGCGGCAGTGGTAATAACCGTTCTGTTTACATTCTTCATGTTCTTTCTTTGGTTTATGCTGGGTGTACTGATGAACTCTGTTTCGCACGGCGCACAAGCGCGCGGCAAAGTCAAAAGTCAGGGCAGATGGTTTGGCTGTGGGCGCGCCTCGATCCGAAAGGCGCTTCATTTGCTTCGATTGTGCTACTTCCTCGCCGCCTGCGCAATCGCTGTCTTGAATTTCTCGATCAGCGGGGCGTGCATCATGTTGAGCATGTTCACGGCGGTCGGATCAGCGGTTTTCGGATTGCCGCCACCGGGAAAGGGCGGATGCGGATCGTATTCGCCGAGGAGTTGCATTCCTTTCGCGTAGAAATCTCCACGATAACGGCGAACCATTTCCAAGCCCAAATCCAGTCCGGCGCTTACGCCGGCAGCCGTGAC
>CAZMLP010001101.1:0-1787 GCA_964566745.1 uncultured Verrucomicrobiota bacterium
CCGCGTCCGAGTTGACGCGATAGGTTTTGCCATCGCCGTCGAAGCCGAGCGGCGGGACCACCGGCACGATGCCTTGCGCGAGGAGCGTTTGGAGCAAATCGACATCCACCCGCTCGACCTTGCCGGTAAACTGGTGATCCACCCCCTGGATGATGCCCGCCGGATGGGAGATGATGGCGTTGGTGCAAGCCGCGCGCAGGTCATTGGCGGAAAGACCCTCGAGGATCTCGTGCGTCAACCGGTTGGCGGCGGTGAGGGCGAGTTTGAGCGTCTCGGCGTCCGTGATGCCCGTGCCGTCCGTGTCCGAGGCTTTTACCTTCTGTTGCTCGGCCAGGGCGCGGATTTGCGCCGCAGCCCCGTGCACCAGCACCACGCGGATGCTTAGCGAGCGGAGGACCGCGACATCCACCAGGATGTTGGCAAAATTCTCGTCAGTGACAATGGCCCCATCGACAGCGATGATGAAGGTCTTTTCGCGGAAACGGGGAATGTACTGAAGAATACCCCGCAGATCAGTGGGTTTCACGGCCTGGTTATGCGCGGTTCAAAGCAACTCTCGGACACATGGCGCGCAGAATAAGAATCGCGCGGCATTTGCCAAATCAATTTTTAACGAGCGCGGGCGCGACCGCCAGCGAGCGCTCGAAGACGCCGCGCAGCCAGTCGTTCAATTCGCAATCGATGACGAGGTGAATCCGGTCCGTAGCGCCGCGATTGGCGATCCGGTGCGGCAATGTGAAATCGTTGTACCAGCACTCGCCTTCGCCCATGACGACCCGCTGGTTGTTCAGAAAGAACTCCACGTCCGGATTGGTGACGACCGGTATGTGCAGGCGCAACTCGGCGTCCGCGTAGCTCAGCTTGTAATCCGAGTGCTCCTTGATCACCGAGCCGGCGTTGAGGCGCAGCAGGCGGACGGCCTGGAGCTTGCAGGGGAAGGCTTGCATGATCTCGCGGAAATAGGGGCAACGCTCCACGAGCGGGGTGTCGGCGAAAGACATCGTCCTGGTGGGGTCAGGGTAGATGTGGCCCGGCTGGCCGCCGATGGAGCGGAGCGGCACCACGCTCCAATTTCCCTCGTAATAACGGAGATTGAAGTGCGGCACATACTCGCCCGCGATAATGCCTTGCAGGTCCGCCTGCAGGCGCGCGACGTCGAATTGGAGATCGAGCTTGAGACTGGCGGGGATCGCGGGAGTGGTCATGGGCACACAGGTTGATTCCGGGGTGGAGCATGGCAGACGGGCTGCCGCGCACGCAAGATTTCCAAATACTGGTACGGGGCGGTCGCCCAACTGGCGCAGACGGCGCTGATCGATTCGTCCACCGCGGACTGCTTGCCCTCGCGGTCGGGCTGGAAGTTCTCGAGGGGGCGCTTGGCATTGCGCTGAGTGACGGCTTGCATGGCGGCGATTTCCCCGGGAGAAAGGTCGAGGCCAAAGCAATTCGTGACCGCGTCAAACACCGCGTCCGGCAACTCCCGGTAATGCACCAGCCGGCTTGTCCCGGGTTGATGTTGGGACGCCCCGGCCTCCAGAATCGAGCCGAGCACTTGCGCGCGGTATTGCATCCATGTCGATTCCCCGGCATTGAAGGCATGGCGCGCGCGAAGGGAGGGTATCTCGCCCGGCACCATGTGGAGACCGGGCATTCGCTGGTGCGAGACCAGCACCTCCTCCGGCTCGCGATAGAGAAAAATCCACGGCACATCGGGGAATGCCTCGCGGATCAGGGGAATCTCGTGGGTCAGCCAGGCGTCAAACTTCACGAACAACCGGCGGGCTTCC